>JAEUMU010000042.1 GCA_016791325.1 Hyphomonadaceae bacterium | reverse complement strand
TGGGAGATGATGGGTCCAGCGACGCCGAGGCACAGCATCGCCGCCGCGCCAGCGAGGAAGCTCGCGGCAACCGACCGAACGGTGACTCTCATCTGCGCGGCAGTGGCGGACACGTACATTACTGGGTTACTCCCGGCCGTTGGGTCGATTAACAAAAGGTTGCCGACCTGGCAATTCTCTGTTTGCGGCGCCGAAGAGAAATTTGCCGTGACCCGAGTCACCGCCCTCGAAACCGACCCCCCGCCGTCTTATGCGGCATCCACAGATCATAGCGCACAAACCTGAATTCAACCCGAATCCCGGCCGTAATGGTTGCGAAACAGCAATCCCTAAGGTGTAAGCAGAGGCGTCATCTTGCCCATGCTGCACTGCGGCAAAGGAGCCCCTATGGATAGCGTGCGAGCCGCCCCGAAACCGCTACGGAAAGCGGTTCTGCCCGTCGCCGGCTTCGGCACCCGGGTGCTGCCGGCCACCAAGGCCATCCCCAAAGAGATGCTGACGGTGTTCGACCGGCCGGCGCTGCAATATGTGGTCGACGAGGCGCTGGCGGCGGGAATCGAGCACCTTGTGTTCGTCACCGGGCGCAATAAGGGGGCGATCGAAGATTATTTCGACCGCGCCCCGGAACTGGAGGCCAGCCTCCAGGCCAAGGGCAAGACCGCCCAGCTTAAGGAACTCGAAATCAGCGTCCGCCCGGCGGGGGCGATGAGCTTCGTGCGCCAGCAGGGGGCGCTGGGGCTGGGCCACGCCGTCTGGTGTGCGCGCGACATTGTGGGCGATGAGCCCTTCGCGGTGATGCTGCCGGACATGCTGATGATGGCGCAGCCCTCGTGCTTGGCGCAGATGGCGGCGGTGTATGAAAAGGTCGGCGGCAATGTGATCGCCGTGGAGCCTACGGACACACCGGAGCAATACGGGGTCATCGCGCCAGAGAGCCGCGATGGGCGCGTCATCAAGATGAAAGGCATGGTGGAGAAGCCCAAGCGCGAAGAGGCGCCCTCTAATCTCTTCATCAGCGGGCGCTACATCCTGCAGCCGGAAATTTTTGAACTGCTCTCCTCGCAGAAGCCCGGCGCGGGCGGTGAGATCCAGCTGACGGATTCGATGGCGCGCCTGATGGAGCTGCAGCCATTCCACGCGCTTGAATACGAAGGCCGCACCTATGATTGCGGCGACAAGATCGGCTATCTGCGCGCTAACGTGGCGTTTGCGCTCGCCAACAGCGAATACGGCGAAAAAGCCGCTGAAATGCTGAAAAAAACGCTCACTGAATGGGAGCGATGAAGGCCACGGAATTTTCCAGTCGCGAAGCGTTGATGGCCGGCGCCGCCGCGCGCGTGGTTGAAGCGATTTCGCACGGCCTTCACCTGCGAGGAACAGCCTGCGTGGCGCTTTCGGGCGGCGCTACGCCGGAACCCGCGTACGCGATGATGGCGCGCGCGGCGCTGGATTGGCCGGCGGTGACGTTCGCGCTGGTGGACGAACGCTACGTGGCGCCGAGCGATGCAGCCTCAAACGAAAACATGCTGCGGCGCGCATTGGCGCCGGCGCTGTCGCAGGGGGCGCAACTGGCGCCGCTCTATCATGCAGGCGGCGATGTGAATGCCGCCGCACGCGCGGCCGATCGCGTTTATGCTGGCTTGCGCTTCGACATTGCCGTTATGGGCATGGGCGAGGACGGACACACCGCATCCTGGTTCGCCGGCGCGGACGGGCTGGCGGCCGCCTTGGACCCGGGCGCGCCGAGCGTGGCGGCTGTGCGCGCGCCAGACGCCGCTGGCGCCGCCGAGCGGCTGACGCTGACCCTACCCGCTCTGGCCCGGGCGGAAGCGCTGCTGCTGCTGATCACCGGCGCCAAGAAGCGCCAAGTGTTGGAACACGCCCTAGCTGCGGGGGCCGACGCTCCGCCCGTGTCACGGCTATTTCGGGCGCCAAGTCCGCCGATCCAAGTTTTCTGGGCCCCCTGAACCACCCCGACCCAATTGAGCGACCCCGATTGCGTATGACACCGGTGTCGTATATGGGAAGGCCGTACTGCGACATCCCGCGGGAGGAAGGGAGCGCCGGTGACTACCACGGAAAGCAAAATCGCCCAGTCGTTCGTCTCGGCGCGCCGCGAAGCGCGGGCGCTTGAGGGCTTCCCAGGGGCGCCCCCCGAGGATTTGGCCGCGAGCTATCGGGTGCAGGAAGCCGCGATCTCGCTTTGGCCTGAGCCGGTTGTGGGCTGGAAGATTGGGCGCGTGCCGCCGCATCAGGCCGCCGGGCTCGGCGCCGAGCGCTTGGCGGGGCCGGTGTTCGCCAGCCTGCTTTGGCGCGCGGGCCCCGGCGAAGCGGATTTTCCCGTTTTCGAGGGCGGCTTCGCGGCGGTTGAGGCGGAATACGTCTTCGCCATCGGCCGCGACGCGCCTGCGGAGAAGCTATCCTGGACGCGCGAAGAGGCTGCGGACTTGGTGGGCGCCATGCATATCGGAGTGGAGACCGCGGGCAGCCCGCTGGCGAGCATCAACGACCTCGGCGCAACTGTCGTGGTTTCGGATTTCGGCAACAATCACGGCCTGATCCTTGGCCCCGAAATTTCAGACTGGCGCGCCCGCCTGGAAAAAGGGCTGACGGCGGAAACGTTCATCGAAGGCGTCTCCGTGGGCAAAGGCGGCGCGACCGCCGCAGAGGACGGGCCTCTGGATGCGTTGGCGTTCCTGGCGGGACACCTGGCCTCGCGCGGGCGGCCGCTGAAAGCCGGCCAGTTCGTCACCACTGGAGCGGTGACTGGCGTGCATGACATTCGCATCGGCCAGCATTCGCGCGTGAGCTTCAATGGCGCGGGCGATATTCTATGCAAAGCGGTGAAGGCGCCGGCGCAGGGAGTGAGCATCGCATGATTTCGCGCCGCACACTCGTGGGCTCTGGCGCACTCATCGCCGCAGGCGCGGGCGCGGCGCTGGCGCAATCAGGCGCAACGCAAACACTGACGGCCGTTGACGTGCATCCGCGTGACTATCCCACGGTGGAAGCTGTGCGCTGGATGGGCGAGGAAATCGAACGCGAAACGGGCGGGCGGCTGCGCTTTCGCCAGTATCCATCCGGGCAACTGGGCACCGAAACCGACACTGTGAACCTCGCGCGCTTTCATGTGCTGGATATTGCGCGCGTGTATCTCGGCGCAGTGAACAACATGTTCCCGGCGACCCAGCCTCTGGCGCTTCCTTACATCTTTCGCGGCGAAGCGCACATGCGCGCGGTCGTTGATGGGCCCGTGGGGCGCGAGATTCTGAACACGTTCGAGCGGCGCGACCTGGTGGGGCTGGCTTTCTACGATTCCGGCTTCCGCTCGATGTACAATGCACGCCACCCGATCCATTCGCCGCAGGATATGCGCGGCCTGAAAGTGCGGGTGCCGCGCGCGGACATCTTCATTCAGATGCTGGATGCGATGGGCGCCAACGCCACGCCGATCCCGTTCGGCGAAGTCTTTACAGGCCTGCAAACCCACCTCCTCGACGGCGCAGAAAACAACTGGGCGACCTTCCAATCCACGCGCCAATACGAAGTGGCGCGCTATTGGTCGCAGACCGATCATTGCGCAGCGCCTGAGGCGCTGCTGATGTCGAAATCGCGCTTTGATGCGCTTTCCCGAAGCGATCGTGAGCTAATCCTCGCCAAGGCGCAGGAAAGCGTGCCCGTGATGCGCGCGCTTTGGGATCACAAACAGGCCGCCGCGCGCCAGACCGTTCTGGACGCTGGCGTTCATTACAATCAGGCGGACACGGAAGCGTTTCGGCGCGCCGTCGAACCTATGAAGCGGCGCTACATGGCCAACGCCGACGTGGCCGCGATGGTTCGGCGCATCGAAGCGCAAGCCTAACAGCGCCGCCAAGGCGCGAACGGGGAGGACAAGATGGGCGCCCTCAAAAGCGCATTCGCCGGCCTCGCGCGGGTGACCGTTCTCATCGCGGCGGTGTCACTTTGCGCGCTTGTAATGGTGCTGGCGTGGCAGGTGTTCGGCCGCTACGTGCTGAACAACTCGCCCAGCTGGACTGAACCGGTTGCGATGACGCTGATGAGCGTGGCCGCACTGTTCGGCGCCGCTATCGCAGTGCGGGCGGAGACGCATTTCGCCTTCCCCACGCTGGTGGAGAGCGCGCCAAAGCCCGCGCGCGCTGCGCTGAAATTGCTTGGGCGTATTATTGCGCTGGTGTTTGGCGCAGCGTTGGCTTGGTTCGGCGGCTTCTTGATGTGGGATTCTTGGGACGTGCCGATGGCGGGCGCGCCGATGCCGGAAGGCGTGAGCAGCGTGGGCCTCTGCGGCGGCGGCGCGCTAATCGCGCTGTTCGCGCTCGAGCGCATTCTGTTCGGCGACCCACCCGATCCCCACGCGCCGGCGCAGGAGAGCTGAGCTATGGAAATCGCCCTGCTCTTTGGTGTGTTTGCGGTTCTGCTGGTGCTTGGCGTGCCGATCGCGTTCGCGCTGGTCACCGCGACGGTGGCGACGGTTGCGTATCTGGGCCTGCCTCCCATCGTCGTGGCGCAACAGGTTTCGGCTGGCT
>JAEUMU010000224.1 GCA_016791325.1 Hyphomonadaceae bacterium | reverse complement strand
CGTTGGGGATCGAGCATCAAGGTGGCGCTGCTGACGCGCGTTGTGCCTGCGGCGGCGGCCTGCAACGCGGCCGCGAACGAACGCACCAGGCTTGTGGCGGCCTCGCTGATGAACGCTGCCCCTAGCGCGTTTTCCCGGCGCGAAGGCGCCCATACGCATGCGCCCGCAACCGCGAACACGTTTTCTGAAGGGGCGGGCTCCGCGGCGCGCTCCGCCGCTGCGGGGCTGGCGACCAAGGCCGCGCTAAGCGCGCAGATAAGCAGCGATCTCCTCATTGATCCATACCCCCTTGTTATCGCGCAGCCCATCGGGCGCGACGTGAATGGCGATAGCTTCCCAGCCGCCGCTGGCGCTGGCGCGCAACAATGGCGCGCCGGAATGGCCGGTGGTGGTATCGGTATCGTGGATGAAATGCTTGAGGCGCCGGCGCGCATGGCCGCGATGTGCGACTAGCTTGTCGCCGCTATAGCTCATGAACAGCACGCTGCGGGCAACCGGGTATCCGCACACGAACACGTCCGCTTCAGCGTCCTCGCAAACGCCCGCCAACAGCGACGCGCCACTCACAGCGCATTCGACGAAGCCAACATCGTAATTGGCGGGATCGCGGCGGTAATTTTCATGCAGCTTCAGTTCAGTGGCGGCGACAATGGCATCCTGCGCCGGCGCCACGCCGCGCGTAAAGCCGAAGCGCACGCGCAACACCTCGCCATTGGTGAGCTGGTACGCGCGCGCCTGTTCGATAACATGGGCGGCAGTGGCCGCGCGCGACGGGCCGCAGGCCCAAACGGTGCCGAAATGGCGCGTGAGCAAGTTTCCGCGCCACGCGCTCAGACTGCCGATCGAACGATAGGGCGCGCTGTTGAGCGCCTCGGGCTCGACCACGGTCCAGCGCGGCGCTTCGAAGCGCAGCTGTTCGTAATAGAGGCTGGTGTCGACGTCGGCGACGGCATCGCTGGCGGCGCCAATCATGGCGCCGGCGCCGAACATCACGGCACGCCGATGCACGCGCTCCATCTGAGCCGCCCCTCGCGGCGCGGACCCTGCGCCCTCCGCAACGTGGAGTCGAGTCCAATTCGATCTTGCGGCAGCGCGCGCGTGAGCGGATCACTGCGCCATGAGACGAAATCATCCCTTGCCTCGCGGCGTGTTGCACCGCCTCACCCATCAATCCCAAGTGCTGGCGGGCAATCCGCTGGGCGACCCGACCGAGCGGGAGCTGCACGTTTGGACGCCGCCGGGATGGGAGGCCGGCGAGCAATTGCCGCTAATCGTTGATCTCACCGGCTATTGGGGATGCGGATTAGGGCACACCAATTGGCGGCCCTATGGCGAGAACGTGCCGGAGCGGCTCGACCGCCTGGCGCACGAAGGCATGCCGCGCGCGGTGGTGGCGTTTCCCGATTGCTTCACCAAGCTCTACGGCAACCAGTATCTGAACAGCGCGGGCTCGGGCCGTTACGCGGATTATCTGCGCGAAGAGATCGTGCCGACCGTTGAAGCTAAGTTCAATTGCGGCGGCGCAGGACGGCGCGGCGTGTTCGGCAAATCCTCAGGCGGCTATGGCGCAGCGTACCACGGGCTGAACTACAGCGATTTTTGGAGCGCCATCGCCATCAATAGCGGCGATATGGGCTTCGATGCGCTCTATATCCCCACGCTCTATGAAGACCTCGAAGCGCTGCGGAAGCACGATTATTCGATCGAGAAATATATCCGCCATGTCGAGAGCCAGCCGAAGCTGAAGGACAAGGATCGCATGGTATTGATGGATCTGGGCCAGTGCGCGTTCTACGATCCCGATCCTACGCAATTCCGCAACATGCGCCTGCCGATCGACCCGCATACGGGCGAACTCATCGCGGAGCGCTGGAACAATTGGCTGAAGCACGATCCTGTCGTGATGTTCGACACGCTGGGCGAGAATTTGCGCAAGCTGAAGCTGATCTACATGGATTGCGGCAATCACGATCAGTTCCGCATTCACTACGGCATGCGCCGGTTTTCGCGGAAGCTCACGGCGGCAGGCATCTCACACACGTATGAGGAATACGAGGACGACCACTCCGACGTCGATTATCGCATGGACATTTTCATTCCGGCGCTGGCGAAGGCGCTGAGCTAACTGCGTAGCCGATAGCCGCTTTTCAGCATCGCCCAGCACGCCCAGCAGAGCACGGCGGCGAGCGCCAACGAGATCAGCGCGCCGCTCCAGAGCGGGGCGTCGGCGTGGCCGATGAAGCCGTAGCGGAAGCCGTCGATCAACGAAAAGACGGGATTGTAGTGCGCGAACGTGCGCAGCGGTTCGGGCAGGACTTCGGTGGAGTAGAAGGTGCCCGAGAGGAATGTGAGCGGCACGATGATGAAATTCGTCACAGCCGCGAGGTGATCGAACTTATCGGCCCAGACCCCGCCCAAGAGGCCGATGGCGCCGAAGATCACCGACGCCACAACCGCGTAGTAGAGCGCGATCAACGGGTGTGCGGGCACAACATTGGCCAACCACGACACCGCGATCATACTGGCGACGCCGACGAGGATGCCGCGCGCGGCGGCGCCGACGATGAACGCGATGGTGAGTTCCAGCGCCGAGAGCGGCGGCATCAGAAAATCGACCGCATTGCCCTGCACTTTCGCGATCACCAGCGACGAGGATGAATTCTGGAACGCGTTGGAGAGGATCGACATCATCACCAGACCCGCGGCCAGGCCATCGGCGTAGGCGCGATCCGATCCCGGCCAATTGCCGTGGCGCAGCACCAAGCCGAACACCATCATGAACAGCAATGTCTGAACCAGGGGCGCGAACACGGTTTGCGCACCGACCTTGAGGAAGCGCTGCACTTCCCTCTGGATAAGCGTCTGCAGGCCTAACCAATTCACAGCTCCGTAGCGGCGGGAGGTCAGCTGCGGGGCATCGACGCGCGTGTCCATAAGGGGAACGGCCTTTCACCAATTCTTAACGAGATCGTCGCGGGGGCTTCACGCTAATAAACCGCTAAGCCCCGGATTGCGCGAAACATAGTGTGCGAATCGGCTTTGGGCAGCCCCAGGAAAAACTGTGGATTGCGCCCCCGCCCCTTGGGGATAACCACTAGGGCTGGTGGATTAAGACTTCTTAAAGCACTAGCAGTTGACAGTCTCGCCATTAAAGCGAACGGTCCATCCGTCCCGCTGAGAGGCGGGCCATGGGCAAAGGGGCTTGAACATGGGTTGGACTGAAGAGCGCGTCGCGCTGTTGCGTAAGCTGTGGGCTGAAGGGCTTTCCGCCAGCCAGATCGCCAAACAATTGGGCGGGGTGACCCGCAACGCCGTGATCGGCAAGGTCCACCGGTTGGGCCTGGCCGGACGGGCGACGCCTTCGAGGCCCGCAAAGCGCCCGGTGCGCGCCGCGCGCCCGCGCGTGATCGGGCCGACGGCGCCGCGCCTGCGGCCGGCGTTCGCCGCACCGGCCATCGCCATGCCCGAATTGGAGCCGCTGCGCTTTGAGGACGGGCGCACCGCCAGCGTGCTGACGCTGAGCGAAAGCATGTGCAAATTCCCGATCGGCGATCCGACCGATCCGAGCTT
>JAEUMU010000158.1 GCA_016791325.1 Hyphomonadaceae bacterium | reverse complement strand
ATTTCAAGCGCAGCCGCTTCGTGCTCGGGCGCGCCTGCGCGCGCCACCAGCTTGATCCACACGCGCTGATCGCTTTCGATCAGTTCAGCGTCCAGCGTCACGCCATCGAACGTGGTGGCGCGCAGTCGCGCCACAGGCGGCCCCTGAATCGCCGGCGCTGGCTGCACGTCGATCGGCGAAAGCTGCGTCAGCCGCTCCGCCGCCGCGCGCACCACCGATTGCGAGAGCGGCGCCAGGGCCGGTGAGGCGATGCGCCAGGCCTGATCGGCGCTGTCGCGGGCTAGTATGTAAGCCGGCCCGCTCGCCGGCGTGATCTCCACACGCGCCAGCCGCTCCGGCGCCAGCTGCACCGGCCGCAGATCGAGCCACGTCGCCAGATCGCGCAGCGGCGGCAATTCACCCGCCACCGCCCAGGTCTGGTCGCCGTCTGGCTGGCGCACATAAAGCCCGCTCGGCTCCACGCCCAGGATCAGGTTCACCAGCAGCGCCCCGCGCCCGTCTTCGATCTGCACCAGCACGCCGCGTCCACCTTGGCGCGGATCGCCCACGCCAAGCCGATTGTGCTTGGAGGGATCGGCCGTCATGCGCCGCGTATAGCGCAAGCCGCGCAGGCCCTCGGTGAGCTGGTTCAGACGGCTCGCCAACACCGGATAATCGCCGCGATCGCGCAACACCCAGACTTGCTGGTCCCCGCGCTGCGCACGCTCGATGCGATAACTGGCTTCGCTCGTAGTGATGTTGATGCGCGTGCCGTTGGCGATGGTCTGTTCCAGCCCCGGCACAACCGGTCCTGAAACCGCATCCGGCCGCGAAGCGCGCATTTGGATGCCCAGCACCACCGCCGCCAGCGCCATCAGCGAGCCAGCGATCAGAAACAGCGTCACCAGCCGGCGCTTGCGCCGTTCGGCGAGGTCAGAGGTCATCGGCGCGCTCCCCGGCGGGTGCGCCGTTGCCGGCGCCAGAACAGGAACAGCCCCGCCCCCGCCACCAGCATGGGCGCCAGCCACACGTTCACGAACACCACCAGCGCTTCAAGATTGTTGATGTCGCTGCGCAGATCGCGCTCCACTCGCCGCAGTTCGCCGCGCACTTCCAGCGCGCGCGCGCGGAAGCGTTCGATCTCGGCGCTTTCTTCCGGCGTCAGCTCCGCGCCCAGATTGCCCGAGAAGAAGCCCGAGCCCGAGCCGCGCGCCTGCAACTCGGCCAGACGCGCTTCCGTATCGCTCAGCTCCGTCTGCAATTCCTGTTGGCGGCGTTCGATGCGCCGTTGCGCGTCGCGCTCCAGCTCATCTACGAGCGTCATTGGCCGCAGCGAAGGCGCGCGCGACCGCAGCGAAACCAGCGCGTCCGAGCCGCCTAGAACGTCGAGCGCGTTGAGCGCGAACGAGCCGTTATCGGCGGCCGCGGCCCCGTTGCTGGGATCGATGTAGAAATCGTCGGAGAGGAAATCGGCGTCCGCCACCAGCACGATTTCCGCAGGCCCGGTGGAGCGCGGCACGGGCGCGCCTTGCGTCACCACGCCTTCCGGGGCGCCTTCCGCATAAGCACTCGGCACAATGCCGGAAAGATGCAGCGCGATCGTCTCTACGCGTCCGCCGCCGGTCTGCGGCCACATTTGCATCAGCTCAAACGGGCTCGGCCGCATCAGCGCCTGCGCTGCGGGCAGGCGCATCGTCTGCCCGCTCGTGCGCGCCAACGGCGTCAGGTGCAAGCCTTCGCGCTCGCTCCAGCTAAGACTGCCCGCCAGCGCGAAGTTGATGCCGCGGCGCAGCCATGCCGTCATCAGATCCTGGCGGTCCAGATGTTCCGCCGGCACGGTGAACACCAAAGGCTGCGGCGCCTCCACAACGCGCCCATCGGGCGTCTGCGCGCGCACCGGCAACGCGCCCTCGCCATCCAGCACCACTTCGCGCGTCATCGTCACGCCCCAGCCTGACAGCAGCGTGTCCAGACTCGAAGCGGTCGGCGCCGGCGCCACCGGATTGAACGGATCGAACCCGCCCGATTGCTCCGCCGCGAGCGAAGCAGGATCAAGCGCGATGAACGCGCGCCCGTGGGTCATGATGAACTGATCGATCGCGAAAAGCTGCGCATCGCTCAGCGCGCCGGGATGAATGATGGCCAGCACATCGGCGTCGGGAATTTCGGTGAAATCCGGCGCCAGCGTCTCCACCTGCAACAGCCGGCCCATCTCGCGCGCGAAAACGCTCTGCCCGCCGGCCGCCTGCTCACCAACCCGCAGCGGCAGCGAAGTAATCAGCGCCACGCGCGTCCGGTTCGGATTTTCCAATTCGTAGATCAGCCGCGTGATCTCATATTCCAGGAAGGGCTCGCGCTGAGGATCGAACGTCGGGATGCCGCGCTGATCGTCGATCGCATTGGCGCCCACAAGGCCGAAATAGATCGGATCGGCGCCCTGGTATGGCCGGATCGCCTGCACGCCGGCCTCAACCGCCGCATCCTCCTCCTCGGTGTAGGGCCGCACATTGACTTCCGTGAACCGCACCCGCCCGCGCGAGCGCGCCTCAAACGAAAGCAGCATCTCACGCACGCGCGCCGCATAGGCTTGCAGCTGCGGCAGACCAGCCGCCGCATCGCGTGAATAATACAGCGTCAACTGCACAGGCTCGGTCAGCTCATTCAGCGTGCGCTGCGTGCCTTGTGAGAGCGAATAGAGCTGGTTCTGCGTGAGATCGAGCCGCCAGGAGCGGAACAGCGAATTGGCCAGCAAATTCGACGCCACAAAAATCAGCGTGAAGGCGATCGCGGCCAGCAGGGCGAAACGGCGTGCGCTCATGGCCTAGCCTCCTCGCCGCGCATCCACGGCCAGCGCCGTGAAGCCAAGGAAAAGCCCGATCAGAGACACGAAATAGAAGATCGACCGGAACTCCAGCACGCCGCGCTGGGCGGCGTCGAAATGGTGCAGCAGCGAGAAGCGCCCCATCGCTTCGGCAACGCCCCCGCCCACAAAGCCCGAGAAGAAATCCATCACCATCGGCAGGCCGAGCGCCGTGAGCAAAAACGCCACGATCACCGCCAGCACGAACGCCACCACCTGCGCCGGCGTCAGCGCCGACATCGCCGAGCCGATCGCCAGATACGCACCCGCCATCAGGAAGCTGGCGATGTAGGCGGTGAAAATCGCAGCGTTGTCTGCCGCACCCAGAATATTGATCGTCACCCAAAGCGGAAACGTCAGCACCAGCGCCGCGCCCGCAACCGTCCAGGCGGCCAGAAACTTGCCCAGCACCAGCGCCCATGTCGGCGCGGGCAGCGTCATCAACAGCTCCAGTGCGCCCGAGCGGCTCTCCTCCGCCCAAAGCCGCATCGCCACCGCAGGCAAGAACACCATGAATATCCAGGGATGAAACGCAAAGAACGCCATCAGCTCAGCGCGTCGCGCTTCAAAAAGCCCGCCCACCTGAAATGTGAACAGCCCAATCGCGAACAGGAACACCGCCACGAACACATACGCGGTCGGCGTTGTCAGATAGGAAAGCAGCTCGCGCCGATAGACGGCGAGCATGGAGGATACGCCAGGCCGCTTCTTCACGCGCGTTCCTCCCCGCGCGTCAGCGCCTCGAAAGCGCGCTCCAGCGTGCCATGCTCGTCGCGCAGTTCAGCCGGCGTCTTATCGGCCACCACGCGCCCCTGATCGATGACGATGGCGCGCGTGCACACCGCCTCCACCTCTTCCAGCGAATGTGTCGAAATGATCAGCCCGCGCTCTTCGCCCAGACGCCGGATCAGATCGCGCACCGCATGGCGCTGGTTGGGATCGAGCCCATCGGTCGGTTCATCCAGGATCAGCAGCATGGGATCGTGCAGCAGCGCCGCCGCCAGCCCCACCCGCCGGCGATAGCCTTTGGAAAGGGTATCGATCGGCTGGTCGATGGTGTCGCCAAGGCGCGCGTCCTGCGCGGCGCGGCGCACGGCGTGGCGGGCGGCTTCGCGGGTCATGCCGCGCGCCTCCGCCACGAAACGCAGAAACGTCCAGGGCGTCATCTCGCCGTAAAGTGGCGCGCCTTCGGGCAAATAGCCCACCCGCTCCTGTGCCCGGCGGCGATCCTGCGCGACATCAATGTTGAAGACGCGCGCCGCGCCCTCGTCGGGCTCCAGATAGCCCGCGATCATGCGCATGGTGGTGGTTTTTCCCGCCCCGTTGGGCCCCAGAAACCCGACGATCTCACCCACGTCCAGCGCGAAGCCGACGCCGTCGACCGCAACGCGCCGGCCGAAGGTTTTCCGCAGCCCGTCGACCTGCAGCAGCATGTGGATTGCCGACCTCTGAATAAGTCTGGGAAATGCGAGCGCCGCTCTTAAGGCGCCTTCCGCCAAAACGCCACCGCAACCTTATTCACACCCGGGCGAACGAATCAGCGCTCCGCGATTCGGCTTAGCGCTTGCGATTCTCTTAATGCGGAGCGCCGCTAAACCATGATCGCGGCCGGCGCCCTCACGCTCGCAAGCACGCCAAACCAATGCCGCGCCGCCGCCAGCGCCTGCGCAACAGTCTCATTTTTATTGGCGGTTTCGCCCCGGATCCGACAACGCCCGCGACGGGCGCGGGCGTTGTGCAGCTTCAG
>JAEUMU010000211.1 GCA_016791325.1 Hyphomonadaceae bacterium | reverse complement strand
AAATTCTGCCGCGGGGAAATCATCATCGCCAACGCTTCGCGCCCAATCACCACCGGCGAGATCGAAGCGTGCGCCGCCGCCGGCGTGCAATTCGTGGAAATTCCCATCGCTTTCGACGGCATCAGCGTCGTGGTGCATCCGTCGAACCCGATCAACGCCATCACCATGGAAGACCTGCGCCGCATCTGGGCGCCGGGCACGGAACGCAACGTGATGCGCTGGAACCAGATCAATCCGAGCTGGCCGAACGCCGCCTTCCAGCTGTTCGGCCCTGGCACCGCCTCGGGCACGTTCGATTTCTTCACCGAAGCCGTGAACGGCGCCGCGCGCGCCTCGCGCACCGATTACACGCCCAGTGAAGATGACAACGTCATCATCCAAGGCGTTTCCGGCAACGCGGACTCGATGGGCTATTTCGGCTACGCCTATTACGATCAGAACCGCCAGCGCGTGAAAGCGCTCAGCATCAACGGCATCGCGCCCTCGCCGGAAACCATCGCCGATGGCTCCTATCCGCTGGCGCGACCGATGTTTGTTTACGTCAACGCGCAAGCGCTGCGCCGTCCGCAGGTGCGCCGCTTCATGCTCTACTTCTTGGAGCACGCTGCGGCGCTTTCGCCGGAGGTGGGCTATGTGCCGCTGCCGCCCGAAGCTTACGCCACCTACGCCGAGCGCGTGACGAACATCGAAATCGGCACCGCCTTCGCGGGCCACAACGAGGTCGGCCTGTCGATCGCCGAGGTGCTGGCGCGTCCGCTGCGCGAAACGCATTGAGCGCGGGCCGGGGCGCTGTTTCAGCCGCCCCGGCTTCCTACATAAAACGCATGGACATGATCGCCCTTATCGCGCTTGCGATTGGCGGCGGCCTGCTGCTGCTGATCGTGGTTTTGTCGCTACGCGGCCCGTCCGATCCCGGCGGACGCCTCGGCGGTAATGACGGGCCTGTGGTGCCGTACCATCATCACGACGATGGCGGCGATTTTCATTAGCGGCTCAGTCGCGGCCGCGCCGCCAGCGCCATCCGCCTTCCGTCTTGCGCCAGCACACAATTAGAAACACCGCCGTCAGCACTGAAGCCACGGCGAGGAAGGGAAGCGGTCTTGTTTCGCTGAGGAAGTAGGAAGCGGCGGCCATCGCCGCCACGAACGCGGCGCTCCACGCCCAGCCTTTCCAATTGGCAGGCGTCGCGCCCAGGCCGTAGCGCCGCTGTTTGAACCAGTAGCGCTCGTCCATGCCGTCAGCCGGCGATTTCCACGCGGTAGCTTTCGATCACCGTGTTGGCGAGCAGCTGTTCGCACATCTCGCGCACCTGCGCTTCGGCGGTGGCGGGATCGAGATCGCCATCCAGCTGGATTTCAATGCGCTTGCCCACGCGCGCGTCCTGCACGCCGCCGAAGCCCATTTCCTTCAGCGCCCCGGCCACGGCCTTGCCCTGCACATCAAGAACGCCCGGTTTCAGGCCCACAGTCACGATCGCTTTCACGGCGTCCCCCATCAACCTGCGTAATCAGTGAACCGCATCGCCAGCGGCGGCTTTGACGATGCCCAGCCGGCGCGCGACTTCCACGTACGCCTCCGTGACATTGCCGAGGTCACGCCGGAAGCGGTCTTTGTCCATCTTCTCGTTGGTCTGAACGTCCCAGAGGCGCGCGCTGTCAGGGC
Organism: Hyphomonadaceae bacterium; assembly: GCA_016791325.1. Taxonomy (GTDB): domain Bacteria; phylum Pseudomonadota; class Alphaproteobacteria; order Caulobacterales; family Aquidulcibacteraceae; genus Vitreimonas. Next base: position 4,183 of record JAEUMU010000211.1, on the reverse strand, counting down.
TGATTTCGTCAGCGATCACGGTGCGCACCATGTCGCCTTCGTAAAGGCGGCCAAACTCGAGCTTGAAATCCACCAGCTTGATGCCGACAGCGCCGAACATGCCGAACAGATAATCGTTCACGCGCAGCGTCAGCGCCATGAGATCGTCGATCTCCTGCGTGCTCGCCCAGTTGAACGCGGTGATGTGCTCCTCGGCCACCATCGGATCGCCCAGCGCATCGTTCTTGTAATAGAATTCGATGATCGAGCGCGGCAGCGGGGTGCCTTCCTCGATACCCAGCCGCGTGGAGAGCGAACCGGCCGCTACGTTGCGGCACACAACTTCAAGCGGAATGATTTCCACCTCGCGCACCAGCTGCTCGCGCATGTTCATCGTCTTGATGTAATGCGTGGGCACGCCGATCGCGTTCAGGTTCTGCATGATGAACCCGCTGATCTGGTTGTTGATCACGCCCTTGCCTTCAAGGATGGCCTTCTTTTGGGCGTTGAAGGCGGTGGCGTCGTCCTTGAAATACTGGACCAGCGTGCCGGGCTCGGGGCCCTCGAACAGGATCTTCGCCTTGCCTTCGTAGATTTTCTTGCGGCGAGACATAGGCGGTTCCCTCCTTGAAGGGGGCATGCGCCGGCGAGCCGGGGCAGGCGAAAAACTGGGCTGCCGCGCGCTGGAATCGCGGAGCGGCTGGGCGCTAATCTAGGAGATTGCCGGCGGCGCCACAATTGGCCGCTGCTGTGGCCCGGCCGGTTGATCGGGGCCGGGCGGCTCTTTATGCAGTGCCCAGGAGGCCCGAACACCCGATGAACAGCTTTGATGATCGCGCGCGTGGGGAAGAAAAGCGGTTCGAGCTCGGTCAGGAGCTCGAGTTTAAGGCCCAGGCGCGCCGGGCCAAGCTGATGGGCCTCTGGGTGGCCGGCCTGATCGGCCTGGAAGGGGCCGCGGCCGACGATTACGCGAAATCTGTAGTTGTGGCCGATCTTGAGGAGGCCGGCGCTGAGGATCTGTTCCGCAAGCTGCGCGCCGATCTGGACATGCACGCCGTCCAGCTCTCGGATCACCAGATCCGCGCCAAGATGGACGAAACCCTCGCCGAGGCGCGCGAGTCGGTGAAGGCCGGGAAATAGGCGTTAGGGCGTCAGATCGCCCAGCACGTAATTCACGATCCGGTCGGCGTCCTTGAACACCGCCGAAAGATCGACACTCGCCGCGCCCTTGGCTTGGTGCACGCTCAACGCGTGCTCGAGGCCGAAACGGCGGATTTCGATCATCGTGTCCTCGTCCCACTCATCGCTGTAGTCGCCGTCGTTCGCCATCGCCTGCTCCTCCGTGCGTCGCGTCCATTCCGGCGGATTCGCCCGCCGCCGCAAGAGAGCCCGCGCGCATGCGCGCACTGCTTCAATCCCACCCCGAATCCGACCTACCGCGAACCCGGCTTAAGATGCCGTCATCCCCCGCATGGGAGGCGCTCGGATCCAAGGCCAAGCAGCGTGGGGGTGCGGCATGAACGTGATGAAGGGAAAAGCGGCGACGCAAGCTCCCTTCTGCTCCGTGAGAAGAAAGAAAGCGGAGGTCCGGCGGCGAAAGCTTGGTTTCGCGCCGCGCGTCAGCCGGGAACGTCAAGCAAGGCGCTAAGCGCGGCTGGAACCCCAGCGTCGCAGCACGGTGATGCGGTTGAGCATCGTAGGGGAGCAGACCCTGCCGGTTCGCTGTCTCATCAACGCATGGCCCCCCAGAGCGACAGCCGAACGCCTCATGCTTGCGCCGGGTGCAAAACATGCCGCGCAGGGCGCGCTTCGGCGAACCCCCCACGTTTTCTTTTGAAGCTTCAGTCGAAGCGCGCCTTGCTTTCCCGCCTTCGCCGCCGGCCTTCCTGCCGGCGAACGCGGACGCTTGCGCGCTTAGTTGAACACGCGCGCGAAAATCTCATCCACGCGCGCGAAATGGTGCGCATCGTCGAAGCAGGCTTCGAGCGTCTTGGCGTCGAGCTTGGCGGTGATGTCTTTGTCCGCGCGCAGCTTGTCGATCAGCGCGGTGTCCGCGCGCGGCGGCGGGCTCTGCCAAACCGCCATCGCGTTGCGCTGCACCAGGCGGTAGGCGTCCTCGCGCGTGACGCCGGCTTGAGTCAGCGCCAGCATCACGCGCTGCGAATTATGCAGCCCGCCCAGCAAAGCCAGATTGCGCGCCATGTTTTCGGGATAAACCACAAGCTTCTCGATCACGCCCGCCAGCCGATGCAGCGCGAAATCTAGGTGGATGGTCGCATCTGGCCCGATACCGCGCTCGACGGAGGAGTGCGAAATATCCCGCTCATGCCAGAGCGCAACATTCTCCATTGCAGGAATCACGGCGCTGCGCACCAGGCGCGCCAGGCCGCAGAGGTTTTCCGTCAGCACAGGGTTGCGCTTGTGCGGCATGGCCGAAGAGCCCTTCTGCCCCGGCTCGAAATATTCCTCCGCCTCCAGCACCTCGGTGCGCTGCAGGTGGCGGATTTCCGTCGCCAGCCGCTCCACGCCCGCCGCCACCACGCCCAGCGCCGCGAAGAACGCCGCATGGCGGTCGCGCGGGATCACCTGGGTCGAAACCGGCTCCACGGTCAGGCCGAGCTTGGCCGCCACATACGCCTCCACGCGAGGGTCGATCTGCGCAAACGTGCCCACCGCGCCGGAAATTGCGCAGGTGGCGATCTCAGCGCGCGCGGCCTTCAAGCGCGCCAGATTGCGCGCGAACTCCGCATAATGTCCCGCCAGCTTCAGCCCGAACGTGGTCGGCTCCGCATGGATGCCGTGGCTGCGCCCGATTGTGGGCGTCATCTTGAACTCGACCGCGCGCTTATTCAGCGCCGCCATGACCCGCTCGCATCCCGTGATCAAGAGATCGCTCGCCCGCGCCAGCTGCACCGCCAGGCACGTATCCAGCACGTCGGAGGAGGTCATGCCCTGGTGCGCGAAGCGGCTCTCCGGGCCCACGTGTTCGGCCACGGAGGTCAAGAACGCGATCACGTCATGCTTCACTTCGCGCTCGATCTCATCGATCCGCGCGACATCGAACTTGCCCTTGGCGCGATATTCCGCGGCCGCGCTCTTGGGAATCGTGCCCAGTTCGGCCATCGCCTCCATGGCCAGGGTCTCGATCTCGAGCCAGACGCCATAACGGCTCTCGGGCTCCCAGATGGCCGTCATTTCAGGCCGTGCGTAGCGCGGAATCATGGGCGGTTGATGCGTCCGCGCCGCGCCTCCGTCAACTGGCGCGATCCTTCACAAGCGTGCGCCCGACAAGCAGGAAATGCACCGCCGCCCAAACCAGGAAGGCCAGCAGCGCCACCAGCGCATAGCGCAGTCCCGTGGCCTGGGCGCTGGCGCAGGCGGCGGCGTTCTCCGGCGCGGCGCACTGCGCCAGCGTCAGTCCGCCATCGGCGAGGATGGATGATGCGATCCAGTCATTGGCCAGCCCCACGAAGGGCGGCCCCAGCCCGTAGCCGATCAGATTGACGATCAGCAGCAGGAAGGCGGTTGCGGTGGCGCGCGTGCGCGGCGTCGCCACGCCCTGCGTCACCGCATACATCGGCCCCAGATAGAGGTAGTGCGTGATCGGCGCGAGCAGCAGGAACGCAAACGCCCACACAAACTGCGTCTGCAGGAACGAGAGCGCATAAAGCGGAATGGCGAACGCAAGCCCCAGCGCCGGCAGCCAGGAAAGCACGTGCTTATGGCGCCCCGCCAGGCGATCGGCCAGGTAGCCGCCCAGGAATGTGCCGAGCCCGGTGGAAACGCCGGCGATCAGTCCGAACGCGTAGGAGGCGTTGGCCACTTCCTCCGCCAACGTGGCGCCCAAATCGTAATTGCGCACCATGTGCGACACCAGAAATTGCGAACTCCCGTAGCCGACAAAACTGATGAGCGCCCCGCCCATCGCCACATGCCAGAACGAAGCCTTGCCGGCGATCGCCCGCACAGTCTCGCCGAAGGTGGGCGCTTTTGCCTGCGTCGCCGCGCGCGGGGGCTCCTTCACGGTCAGCTTCAGCAGCAAGGCCGCCGCAACGCCCGGCAGGCCCAGCATCAAGAACGCTGTGCGCCAATCGAAATTCGCCACCAGCCAGCCGCCGCCCACCGCCGCCAGCGCCGAGCCGAACGGAATCCCCAGCGAAAAAATCGCCAGCGCCGTGGCGCGGCGTTCGGCCGGAAAATAATC
>JAEUMU010000109.1 GCA_016791325.1 Hyphomonadaceae bacterium | reverse complement strand
CGCTCGGCCGTCATTGGTTGGCGCTTGACGAGGTGCGCGCAGGACGGCTGATGGTGCCCTTCGCGCATTCGCTCCGGGATGATTTCTCCTATTGGCTGGTATCGCCCGCCGCACGCACGCTGGCGCCGGGCGCCAGACGTTTGCGCGACTGGCTGGCCGAACGCGCGGCGGCGGAAGAGCATCCCTGCCCACTGGCCGCGCCTGAACAGATTGTGAGCCTCTGAACGCCAGCGGGCAAGGCCAGTTGAGCCAGGCCCGCGCCCGCCTTATGTGGGAGAGGAATTCTCAGAGGCCCCCATGAACAGCCCCGCGCCCATTATCCGCATTCCGCGCGTTGAAAGCACGCCAATCGAAATCGGCAATCACCTGCCGCTCACTTTCATCTGTGGGCCTTGCCAGCTGGAAAGCCGCGCTCATGCGCTGGAGACCGCCGAATTCCTGCGCGATGTCTTCAAGGCGTATGGCGCAAATTTCATCTATAAGACCAGCTTCGATAAAGCCAATCGCTCAAGCCTCACCACCAAGCGCGGCGCGGGCCTCAACGTGGCCGGGCCGATCTTCGAGGAAATCCGCGCCAAATTAGGCGTGCCCGTCATCACGGATGTGCACTTGCCCGATCAGTGCGCGGACGTGGCCGAGGTCGTGGACGTGCTGCAAATCCCCGCCTTCCTCTGCCGGCAGACGGACCTGCTCGTCGCTGCGGCGGAAACGGGTAAGCCGATCAATGTCAAAAAGGGCCAGTTCCTGGCGCCTTGGGATATGAAGAACGTGATCGGCAAGATCACCGGCTCGGGCAATTCTCAAGTCATGGCCTGTGAGCGCGGCGCCAGCTTCGGCTACAATACGCTTGTGTCCGACATGCGCGCCCTGCCGATCCTGAAAAGCTTCGGCGCTCCGGTGGTGTTCGACGCCACCCATTCCGTGCAGCAACCCGGCGGGCGCGGCGATACTTCCGGCGGCGAGCGCCAGTTCGTGCCTGTGCTGGCGCGTGCGGCGGTGGCGATCGGCGTGGCGGCGGTGTTCCTGGAAGCCCACCCAGATCCCGACAACGCCCCCAGCGACGGCCCCAACATGGTGCCGTTCGATCAGCTGGACGCCCTGGTGCGCGATCTGGTGGCGTTCGACAGGCTCGCGAAATCCTCGCTCGTCGCCGCTGAATGACTCTGGTTCATGCGCTCGGCAGCTCAAGCGATGGCGGCGCCGAAAAGTATTTCATTGATCTGACCGCGGCTTTCGCGCGCGCCGGAATCGCTCAGAGCGCGGCGCTGCGCGTTCATGACGGGCGTATCGCTCAGTTGGGCGCGCTGGGGGTGGAAGCACGCGTGCTGCCATTCTCCAAGCCTTTGGATTTCACAACCGGCCCCGCCATCGCCGCCCTGGCGAAAGCGCGTCAAGCCAAGGTCGTGCTGGCCTGGATGAACCGCGCCGCGTCGCTGACGCCCGCCGGCCCGTATGCGCGCATCGGCCGGCTTGGCGGCTATTACAAGCTCAAGAACTATCGCGGCTTCGATGCGTTGGTCGGCAACACGCAAGACATCGTCGATTGGATGGTGCGTGAAGGCTGGCCGGAGGCGCGCGCGCATTACATTCCCAATTTCGCCACCGCCGGCGACGCCGCGCCGATCGACCGCGCCGTGCACGATACGCCCGCCGATGCGCCGTTGCTCTTGGGCATGGGCCGCCTGCACGAAGCCAAGGCGCATGATGTTTCGCTCAAGGCGTTGGTTGAACTGCCTGAAGCCTATCTCTGGATTGCGGGCGCAGGGCCGGAGGAAGCCAAGCTCAAGGCGCTGGCCGCCGAGCTTGGCGTCGCGCCGCGCGTGCGTTTCTTGGGCTGGCGGGATGATTCCGATGCGCTCTATCGCACCGTCGATGTGTGCGTGTTTCCTTCCCGCTTCGAGCCGCTGGGCAATACGGTGATTCAGGCCTGGGCCCATGGCGCGCCGATTGTCGCCGCCGCCAGCAAGGGGCCGGGCGCGCTCATCCGCGACGGCGAAGACGGCTTTCTTGTTCCCATCGACAATCCCCTCGCCCTGGCCGAGAAAGTGCGCTTGATGCTCGCCGACGCGCCCTTGCGCCAACGCCTGGCCGCAGCCGGCCGCGCACGCATGACCGGCACGGAGTTCGCCGAAGCCGCCGTCGTGGCGCGCTGGCGGGCGTTGTTTGCGCAGTTCGGGGGCGTGTGATGTGCGGCATCGCCGGCATGCTGGGCGATCAGGAGGGCGTTGAGCCGCTCATCATGCGCATCGCCCACCGCGGACCCAACGGCATCCGCGTGACGGAAACGCCCAGGTACACGCTCGCGCACGCGCGCCTTTCGATCATCGATCTGGAAGGCGGCTGGCAGCCGTTGAGCGCGGCCGGATCCACCATCATCGGCAATGGCGAAATCTACAACTACCGCGAACTCGCTGAGCAGTTTCAGCTTCAAGGCAAGCTCTCCACCGGCTCCGATTTCGAGCCGCTGCTGCACATTTACGCGCAAGAGGGCGAAGCCGCGTTCGACCGCCTGCGCGGGATGTACGCGTTCTGCCTTATCGGCGCCGATGGGCGCACATGGCTGGTGCGCGATCCGTTCGGCATCAAGCCGCTTTACATTCAGCCCCAGCTTGGCGGCGCAGCCGCATTCTCTTCCGAGCCGCGCAGTTTCGGCAATGCGCGCGTCACGCGCGACATCGCCCGCCAAGTCGCCAACCTCAACTATACGCTGAACGATGACACCGCCTGGCCCGGCGTGCTGCGCGTGCGCCCCGGCGCGGTGGAGGAATTTGTGGATGGCGCGCTTGTCGAGCGCCGCCGCCGCAGCCCCATTGGCGCCCCCCGCGCGCGCATTCGCGACGAAGCCGAGGCGATCGCCGCGCTCGATCAAGTTCTGGAGGACAGCATCAACGTCCACCAGCGCTCGGATGTGCCCTACGGCCTCTTCCTTTCCGGGGGCGTTGATAGCGCGGCGGTCGCCACCATGATGGCGCGGCTCAACCAACGGCCGGTGATCGCCTACACGTGCGGCTTCGACGCGCCCGGCGCGCACGATGAACGCGCGCAGGCCGAACGGGTTGCGCGCGCGCTCAACCTCGATTGGCGCGAGACACAGTTCGGCGAAGCGGATTTCTGGGCCATCGCTCCCCAGGTCGCGTGGGCGATGGACGATCCCGTCGCCGATTACGCCTGCCTGCCAACCTACAAGCTCGCCGCCGCCGCCAAGCAATCGCTCACCGTCGTGCTCACCGGCGAAGGCGGCGATGAACTGTTCGCCGGATACGGCCGCTACCGCCGCGCCCTGCGGCCGAAGCTGTTCGGCGGGCGCCCCGCCGAGCCGCAAACCGCAACCGATGCGCAAACGCTCGCGGCCTGGCGCGAACGCGCTGCGCCGCCGCCGGGGCTTTCAGCGCTGCAGCAGGCGCAATGGAGCGATATCGCCACCTGGCTGCCGAACGATCTGTTGCTGAAGCTCGATCGCTGCCTGATGGCTCACGGCATGGAGGGCCGCACCCCTTTCCTCGATCCAGAGGTGGCGGCGTTCGCCTTTCACCTGCCCGATGCGCTCAAGGTGCGCGGGCGGTTCGGCAAGTATCTGCTGCGCAAATGGCTGGCGCAGCACTGCCCCGCCGCCGAACCCTGGGCCAAGAAGCGCGGGTTCACCGTGCCGGTCGCGGCGTGGATCGCCCCGCGCGCGGCCACGCTGGCGCGCACGCTGGCGGATGTGCAAAGCGTGCGCGCGGCCTGCGATGAACAAACGCTTGGCGCCATTTTCAGCGATGACGCCCACGCTGACCGCCGCTGGCCGCTTCTGTTTCTCGGCCTGTGGCATCGCATCCATGTAGAGGGCGCCGCGCCCGACGAAGCGCTCACCAGCCTCGTCGGCTAGCTCTTCTCCCACTTGGCTAGAAAGTCGGCCAGTTGCGCGCGCGCGGCGGGCTCCAGCAAGCCCACCTCCACATCGACGCCCGCATTGATCATGCGCTCGATGCCCGCGCCCGCTGCAAACGGATGCGGATCGCGCGCCGCCACCACCACGCGCGAAACGCCCGCCGCCGCCAGCAAATCAGCACAGGGGATGCCGCTGACGCTGCGCTTGGCGCAGGGCTCCAGGGTGACGAACACGGTGGCGCCCCGCGCATCGATTCCGCGCAGCGCCAACTCTTCGGCATGGGGGCGCCCGCCTGCGCCCGTGGCCGCCTGCGCAATCACCGCCCCGTCCTTGACGATGACGCACCCAACGCTCGGATTATCGCCCGTCGCGCCCACCCCCGCGCTGGCGAGCGCCAAGGCGCGGCGCATGAAATCGCTATCGTTCACGCCGGCAGCGGCGGCAGCTTCTCCGCCCGCGCCTCATCCAGATAGCGCACGGAAACCGGCTTCAGGCCCGCATCGAGTTCGATCAGCAGCGGGTTGCCGGTGGGAATCTCAACACCCACGATGGCGCTATCGGGCACGTTGAAGAGATGCTTCACAATCGCGCGCAGCGAATTGCCGTGCGCGGCGATGATGAGATTCTTGCCCGCCTTCAGATCGGGCGCGATCACGTCGTTCCAATAAGGCAGCACGCGCTCTAGCGTGAGCTTGAGCGATTCCGTCGCCGGCAGATCGCGCACGCCCGCATAGCGGCGGTCTTTGCTGAAATCGAACTCGCCGCCGGGCGGCAAGGGCGGCGGCGGCGTATCATAGGAACGCCGCCACACCTTCACCTGCTCTTCGCCGTGCTTGGCGGCGGTTTCGGCCTTATCCAGCCCTGTCAGCGCCCCGTAATGGCGCTCGTTCAGCCGCCAGTTTCGCTCAACCGGCAGCCAAGCCAACCCCGCGCGCTCCAGCGCCAGATTGCCGGTGCGGATCGCGCGCGTCTGCACCGAGGTATAGAGCTTGTCGAACGGCACGCCCGATCGGGCCAGCGCCGCGCCGGCTGTGCGCGCCTGCGCTTCGCCTTCGGCGGTCAGATCCACATCCACCCAGCCGGTGAAGCGGTTTTCCAGATTCCACTGGCTCTGGCCGTGGCGGAGAAGAGCGAGATACGTCATGGGCCGACTGCATCGCCAGCCGGCCCATGTCCGTCAAGCTCTCCTCAAGCCGCAGGCGCAGGGCGCGCCGGCAGGATGCGGCTGTTGCGCAGGATGAGCGCGGTGATCAGCGAAACCAGCAGTCCCACCGGGAAGATTTCCAGGAACGTGATCGGCAGGCGGAACAGCGGGTTGCGGTATTGCGCCGTCATCTGCTGCATCTGGGCGATGTAGGCTTCGAGTTCCGGCCCGGCCAAGCCTTCGCGCTGCTTCGCTTCGATCATCACGCGGGTGTAGGTCTCCATGAACTCGTAGTTCATCAGCGAGAGCGTGATCTCCCAGCCGATCACGTAAATCACCCCGGCCACGGCGCTGATGCCCAGCCCCAGCAGGAATGCGGGCAGGAATTTGATCACCCCGCCCAGGCGCTTATCCCGGTAGCGCTTCACAGCCACGAAGATCACGCTGAGCGCCACCAGCATGCTCAAATAGCCGATCAGCATGCCGGCGCCGTTGGCCAGGGTCTCTTCTGGCGGCGGGCCGAACAAGAACCCCGCCATCATAGGCGCAACAACGATTACGCCAGCGATCACGCCGTAGGTCAGAATAGGTCGAAACATGGGCTCCCCTCTTGGATGCGATGGCCGAGCAAGGCCTGGTTCGCGTCTCACATCCAATCGCCCGAAAGGATGATTTGCGTGTTCTCACCCGAATAACTGGGCGCCGGCTACGGAATGAGGCCCAGTTCGCGCGCTTTTAGCAGCGCTTCAGTGCGCCGCTTGGCCTCCAGCTTTTCAAACAGCCGCGCCAGATGCGTCTTCACGGTGTTGGGCGAAAGCGCGAGTTTGGAGGCGATTTCCTTGTTGGAGCGCCCAGCGGCCAAGTGCTGCAGCACTTCGTATTCGCGCCCGGTTATCCCCAGCGCCGCTTGCGCCTGGGTGTTGACCGCGAACCCCGCCGCCGCCGGCGGTCGAAAGACGCGCGCGCCGACCCAAATCCCCAAGCCCGTGAAGCCAATCGCCACAAGCACGATGTAAAGCTCCGCCGGATGCGTGCGGGCGAAGAGCTGGAATTCGAGCGCCTGCAGCGCGACCGCCGCCGCCGCCAGCACCACCCCATAGATTGCGATCGTCCGCCACATCGGCCCCATTCTAGGAAGCTCCCCGCCGCCTGTCAGGCCCGCCACCGCTGAAGCCGCTTTGCCGTTTCGGCGGCATGTCCTAGGAGGAACCGCATGCGCCACTGGCTGATGCACCCCCTCGTTTTCTACCCGCTGGCGGCAGTGCTGGCGCTGCTGTTCATCGCCATCAGCATAGAGCCGCAAGCCTGGCCGCGCCCGGCTGCGCCGGTGGCGGGAGTGGCCGCCGAGGGCGGGTTGGTGCTGGAAGGCGAAGCGCTGGGCACGCCCGAAGCCGATCCGATCCAGCGCCAGTTCGTGGTGCGCAATTTCCTGGGGCAGACCCAATCCCTTCATCTGGCGGTGGAGCCCTCCCAGCCTCCGCCCGCCACCGAAGATCAAGGCGTGCGCATTTTGCTCGCGCCGGAAGCGGCCAGCCAACTGCCGGCCGGCCCGGTGACGGTGGAGGTGAGCTATAACCCGCTGCCGGTTAATCCCGCTTCGGGCTTGGCGGTGAGCCTCCAGGGCGCTGCGCCCCATGTCTGGGTCAGCGCCGATCTGCCGCCCCAGCCCGGCGTGGCGCGCGTGAACCTGCCGGCCCAGCAGGGTGCGGCGGCGCTGGGTCTGCGCGTGCTCTCCAGCGGCGATGATCAGGCCTACGGCCTCGAAATCACACGTATCCGCATTCTGCCGCAGGCCGCCGCCAATTGAATTTTGCGGGCGTTTCGCTCAAACCGCCCACTCCTCCCGCCACACGGATGATGCCCATGCTGCCTGCGCCCCGCGCCAGTCTCGCTCCCAATACGGCGGATTTCGAAGCCCTGCCGCTGGTGAAGCCCACAGGCTTTCGCGAGTACGACGCGCGCTGGTGGTTTGGCATTCCCGGCCACGCCAAGGCGCCGGAGCTCAATCTGCTGGGTGTGCAGGCGCTGGGCCTTGGCCTGGGCACGCTGATTCATGAATTCGGCGTCGCGCCCAAATGCGTGGTCGGCCACGATTTCCGGTTCTACTCCCAGTCTATCAAGCAAGCGCTCACGCTGGGCCTGATGCAGGCGGGCGTTGAAGTGCATGACATCGGATTGGCGCTTTCGCCTACAGCCTATTTCGCGCAGTTCGCGCTCGACATTCCCTGCGTGGCGATGGTGACGGCGAGCCACAATGAGAACGGCTGGACCGGCGTGAAAATGGGCGCCGCCAAGCCGCTCACCTTCGGCCCCGACGAAATGGGCCGCCTGCGCGACATCGTGCTCGCAGGCGCCTTCAAGCCGCGCGCGGGCGGCGCTTATGTCCGCGTGGAAGGCATGCGCGAGCGCTACATCGCCGATGCCGCCGGCCGGGTGAAGCTATCGCGCCCGCTCAAAGTGATCGCGGCATGCGGCAACGGCACGGCGGGGGCGTTCGCCCCGGATGCGCTGCGCCGCATGGGCGCGGAAGTGATCGATCTCCACACCGCGCTCGATTGGACCTTCCCGCACTACAACGCCAATCCCGAAGACAGCGAAATGCTGCACGACATGGCCGCCGCCGTGAAAGCGCATAAGGCCGATGTCGCGCTCGGCTTCGACGGCGATGGCGATCGTTGCGGCGTGGTGGACGATGAGGGCGAAGAGATTTTCGCCGATAAGGTCGGCCTGATGCTGGCGCGCGATCTCTCCGCCCAGCACGCCAACGCCACGTTCGTGGTCGATGTGAAATCAACCGGCCTGTTCGCCATCGACCCCGTGCTCGCCGCCAACGGCGCCAAGGTCGATTATTGGAAGACCGGCCATTCCTACATCAAGCGCCGCACCACCGAACTCGGCGCCCTCGCCGGCTTCGAGAAGAGCGGGCACTTTTTCTTCCGCCCGCCCCTGGGCCTGGGCTATGATGACGGCCTGGTGGCGGCGGCGGCGGTTCTGGCGATGCTCGACCGCAACCCGGGCTGCAAGCTTTCCGACATGCGCCGCGCGCTGCCGCAAAGCTTCACCTCGCTGACGATGAGCCCCCATTGCGACGATGAGAAGAAATACGCCGTAGTGGAGCAGGTCGTCGCGCAATATCAGCAGCTGGCGAAGGAAGGCGGGAAGATCCTCGGCCGCGCCATCCGTGACGTGAACACGGTCAACGGCGCGCGCGTCACGCTGGAGGATGGCGCCTGGGTGCTGGTGCGCGCGTCATCCAACAAGCCTGAACTGGTCACAGTGGTTGAAAGCATGACCAGCGAAGCGGATATGCGCGCCTTGTTCCGCGACGAGGTGAAGCCGCGCCTGGCGCGCTTCGCCGAGGTCGGCAAATACAATCAGGAGATCTAGGCCATGCGCGTGACGATGATTGGCACGGGCTATGTGGGGCTCGTCTCCGGCGCGTGCTTCGCCGATTTCGGCCACATCGTCACCTGCGTCGATAAAGACGCCGGCAAGATCGCGCGCCTGCAGAAGGGCGAAATTCCGATCTTCGAGCCTGGGCTTGAGGATCTTGTGAAGGACAATGTCGAGCAAGGCCGGCTCTTCTTCACCACCGATCCCAGCCAATCCATTCGCGACGCGGACGCTGTGTTCATCGCCGTGGGCACGCCCTCGCGGCGCGGCGATGGCTACGCCGATCTCTCCTACGTCTATGCGGCCGCGGAAGAGATCGCCGGGCTGCTCCAGGGCCACACTGTCATCGTCAACAAATCGACAGTGCCCGTCGGCACCGGCGATGAGGTCGAGGCGATTATTAAGAAGGCGCGCCCCGACGCCGATTTCGCCGTCGTGTCCAACCCGGAGTTCTTGCGCGAAGGCGCGGCCATCAACGATTTCAAGCGGCCCGATCGCGTCGTCGTGGGCACGGAGGATGAGCGCGCGCGTCATGTCATGCGCGAGCTTTACCGCCCGCTCTACCTCAACGAGACGCCGATCGTGTTCACCACGCGGCGCACCTCCGAGCTGATCAAATACGCCGCCAACGCTTTCCTGGCGATGAAGATCACCTTCATCAACGAAATCGCCGACCTTTCCGAACAGGTTGGCGCCAACGTGCAGGAAGTGGCGCGCGGCATCGGCCTCGATAACCGCATCGGCCGCAAATTCCTCAACGCCGGGCCCGGCTATGGCGGCTCCTGCTTTCCGAAGGATACGCTGGCGCTGATGAAAACCGCGCGCGACGCCGGCGCCCCGATCGAGCTGATTGAAACCACGGTGCGGGTGAATTCCGCGCGCAAGCAGCGCATGGCGCAGAAGATCATCGAGACGTTGGGCGGCAATGTGAAGGGCAAGATGGTCGCCGTGCTCGGCCTCACCTTCAAGCCGAACACCGACGATATGCGCGATGCGCCAGCGGTCGACATCATCCAGACGCTCCAGGCCGAAGGCGCGCGCGTGCGCGCATTCGACCCCGAAGGCATGCACGAGGCCAAGCACGCGCTGAAAGACGTAGCCTTCGCCACTGGCCCTTACGATTGCGTGCAAAACGCCGACGCCGTGGTGATCGTCACCGAATGGGATCAGTTCCGCGCGCTCGATCTCGATCGCATGAAGGACGCACTGGCCCAGCCCGTCGTGATCGATCTGCGCAACATCTACACGCCTGGCGAGATGCGCGCGAAGGGCTTCACCTACGTCAGCGTAGGGCGGCCTTAGCCGAACAATTTCGGCTCGGCCTCGGCGTGCCATTTCCACGCATCGGCGATGATCGCATCGATATTGCGTTGGGGCGACCAGCCGAGTTCACGCCGCGCGTAGGAATTATCCGCCACCAGGGCTGGCGCATCGCCTTCGCGGCGCGGCGCCGGCGCGGCCGGCACGGCCCGGCCGGTGACACGTTCGATTGAGGCCAGCAGCTCCTTCACGGTGACGCCGTCTCCTGTGCCCAGATTGGCCGCCAGACTTTCTCCCCCGCCGATCAGCCGTTCGATCGCGCGCACATGGGCGTCGGCCAGATCGAGCGTGTGGATGTAATCGCGCAGGCAGGTGCCGTCGCGCGTTTCCCAATCGCCGCCGAAAATCTTGAAGCCCTCGCGCCGGCCGATCAGCGTGAACAGCGCCAGCGGGATGGCATGGGTTTCGGGATCGTGGCGTTCGCCGATGCCTTCATCCGGGGTTGCGCCGGCGGCGTTGAAATAGCGCAGATGCGCGAACTTGAGCCCATGCGCGGCGGCGATATCGCGGCTCGCGCGCTCGATCATCAGCTTCGACCAGCCATATGGGCTGACGGGCGCTTGCGGATGCGTTTCATCCATCGGCAACCGCACCGGATCGCCATAGGTGGCGCAGGTGGAGCTGAACACGAACGCGTTGCATCCGCCCGTGCGCATCGCCTCCAGCAGCGTCAGCGTGCCGGCGACGTTATTGTCATAGAAGCGCTCGGGAAATTTCACCGACTCGCCCACCTCGATCAGCGCCGCGCAATGCAGCACGGCGGCGGGCTTGTGGCGCGCGAACACGGCGTCGAGGCGCGCGCGATCGCGAATATCGCCCTCTTCCAGCTGCCCCCATTTCACGAACTGGCGGTGGCCGTTGGAGAGATTGTCGTAAACCACGACGTCGTGGCCGGCGCGCTTGAGCGCCAGGCAGCAATGCGAACCCACATAGCCCGCCCCGCCGGTCACAAGAATTGTCGCCATTGCGCGGTCCTGTTAGAGCCTAGGCGTGATGAACGCCACCGATTTTGCCGCCATGAAGCAGGCCTGGACACGCGTTAAGCAGGAAGCGGGCCGCCTGGCGCACGCCCCGCTCTTGAATCTGTTCGCCGCCGACGCCCAGCGCGCCGCGCGCTTAACCTTCGCCGCGCCGCGCCTGACCGCCGATTTTTCCAAGCAACACATCGATGCCCAAGGCTTCGCCGCCCTTGAGGCGCTGGCGCAGGCGGCGGCTTTCGATTCTTGGCGTGCGTGGCTATTTGCTGGCGACGTGGTGAACACCACCGAAGGGCGCTCGGCCATGCATTGGGCGCTGCGCGCGCCGGACCCGCCCGCCTCCGTGCGCGAGGCGCGCGCGGCGATGGCTGAGTTCGCTCAGCGCATCCGCCCCGAGATCGACGCGATCGTGCATCTGGGCATTGGCGGCTCCGATCTCGGCCCGCGGCTTATCCTGGATGCGTTGAAGCCGCTGCGCGTGGCCGGAATCGAGGTGCGCTTCGCCGCCAATGTCGATGGCGCGGACGTGGCCGATGCGATCGCGGGGCTCAACCCCGCGCGCACGCTGCTGATCGTCGTCTCCAAGACGTTCACCACGCAGGAGACGCTAGCCAACGCCGCCTTCGTGCGCGCGTGGGGGCCAGCCCACTTGGCCGCCGCTACCGCCGCGCCACGGAAGGCCGCCGCATGGGGCGTGCCGGAAGCGAACATCTTCCCGTTCTGGGACTGGGTCGGCGGGCGCTACTCGCTTTGGTCGAGCGTGAGCCTGGCGTGCGTGGTGGCGCTGGCCGATGGCGTGTTCGATGCACTGCTCGCCGGCGCGGCGGACATGGACGCCCATTTCCGCGACGCGCCGTTCGCGCAGAATTTGCCGGCGCTTTCGGCGGCGCTGCAGATGTGGAACCGCGAAGCTTTGGGCCACGCCTCCTACGCGGCCATTCCGTATCTGGAGCGCCTGCGGCTGCTGCCGGCTTACCTTCAGCAGCTGGAAATGGAATCCAACGGCAAGCGCGTCACGCGCGCGGGCGAGGCGTTGGCGCGCTCAGCCTGCGCCGTCACCTGGGGCGCGGCGGGCACGAACGCGCAGCATTCCTTCTTTCAGCTTTTGCATCAGGGCGTCGAGGCGATCCCGGTTGAATTCATCGTCAACGCCGGGGCGCATGAAGGCCCGCCTTCGCACCGCGCCAAAGTGTTCGCCAACGCGCTGGCGCAGGCGCGCGCGCTGATGGTGGGAAAGAGCGCAGCGCAAGCGCGTGCGGAGATGATTGCCCAGGGCATGAACGAAGCCGAGGCCGATCGCCTCGCCCCCCACCGGGCCTTTCCGGGCAATCGCCCTTCCACGCTGATGGCGCTTGATGCGTTGACGCCGCAGGCGCTGGGCGCGCTGCTGGCCTTCTACGAACACCGCACCTTCGCGCAGGCGGTGCTCGCCGGCGTCAACCCGTTCGATCAATGGGGCGTCGAACTCGGCAAGGAGATGGCCAACGCGCTGCTGCCGGTGCTCGAACTCGGGGCCAGCGCCGATCTCGACCCGAGCACCGCCGCCTGGGTGGCGCGGCTGAAGACTTAAGCCGCCTTCTGCTCTTTCGGCGCGCTGGCGGGCAGATGGCAGGTCACGGTGACGCCGCGCCCCGGTTCGCTCGAAAGCGCAACCCAGCCGCCGTGCATCTCCACGAACGAGCGCACCAGCGCCAGGCCAAGCCCCGCGCCGCGGCGATCGCCAGATTGGAAGCTGTCGAACGCGTGCGCTTGGGCGTCGAACGCCATGCCCTTGCCGGTGTCGGCGACGGTGAGGCGCACCACGCCGTCGAGCCGCTCGGCCGAGACGGTGATGGTGTCGCCCCGCTCGGTATGGCGCAGCGCGTTGGAGAGCAGGTTCACGATCACCTGGGTAATGCGCTTCTGATCCGCCTCGATAGCGCCGATCTTGGGATCGCACTTGATGCGGATCGGCACTTCAGTATCGCGCGCCTTGGAGGCGGCCATCTGCACGCTTTCGCTGATCGTCTCGTACACGTCCACGGGGCCGAGATCGAGCTGCACGTTGCCCGCCTCCACCATCGCCACGTCGAGGATGTTGTCGATCAGTTTGGAGAGATTGCCGGAGGCCTCGATGATCGAGCCCACCTGCTCAAGCTGGCGATCGTTCAGCGGGCCGAAGATTTTGCCGTGCAGCAGTTCCGCGTTGCCGTGGATCGCCTGCAGCGGATTGCGCAGCTGGTAGGAGACGTTCTCGACGAACTGGGTCTTGAGCTTATCGGCCTCCTCGAATGCTTCGGCGCGCTCACGCAGCGCATCCTCCACGCGCCGGTCGGCGGTGATGTCCTGAAAGGCCACCAAGGTCGCGCCGTCGGGCAGCGGGCGAGTGAGGAATTTGAGCACGGAATCGTCGCTGCGGCGCATTTCGCCGCGATACTCCGTGCGCGCTTCCGGGGAAGGATCGGTAATGCGCGCGCGCACCTGCGCCCACACGGCGGTATCGTGGAAGAGCGGCTGGCACGCCTCCACCACCTTGTCGAACGGCATATCGGCTTCGAGCCGCGCAGCCTCGACATCCCACATCACCGAGAAGGCGGCGTTGGAGAGCTTGAGGCGCCCATCTAGCCCGAACACGGCCACCGCCTCGTGCAGCTTATCGAGCGCGGCCTTCTGCGTTTGCAGCAGTGCATCGTACTGGCTCTTGAGCGAGATTTCGTTGGTGATGTCGGAGAACACCAGCAGGAGGCCGCCGCTGGGGTGGCGCTGGCGGGCGATGCGCAGCATGCGCCCGTCAGGCAGCACCCAGAGATCTTCCGGCAGTTCGGCCACTTCCTGATAGAGCGCCAGTTCTCCCGCGCGCCATTCCGCGTAATTCGCGTGCGCCGGCAGCTTGCGCTTCTCTTTGAGGAAATCGAGCCAAGCGGCGTGGGTGGGCCGGTCCGCCAGGAAAGCCGCCTCCACGCCCCACATCTGCTCGAACGCGCGATTGTAGAAGACGAGCTTTTTCTGCCCATCGAACACAGCCACGCCTTCGGCCAGATAGTTCAACGTTTCATCGTGCGCGCGCTGCTGCTTGGCCAGCAGATCGCGCGCTGCTTCCGCTTCCGTCACGTCGATGGCGACGCCGGCCGCCCCGCCAGCCACCGGCGCCATGCGAATGGCGAGCGTGCGCAGTTCGCCGCGCACCACCGCCGAGCGCGTTTCCTGCACCGGCGCGCCCGCTTCCACCGCCTTGCGCGCAAGTTCGGTCGCGGCTTGATCGAGCTGGAGATTGCGATCGATCGCCTGTTCGAGCGACTTGGCTTCCAGCGCTTCGAGATAATCGGGGTTAGCCCATTCAAGGCGCATCGCGCCATTGACGCGCCACGCCATGACGGGCGCGGCGTTCCACATTTCCAGGAACGCGGCCGGATCGCGCGCGATCACTTCATGGCCGCCTTCGATGCGGCCCTTGGCGCCGCCTTCTTCCACGCCCCGCACCGCCGCATCGAGAATCCACACCACCGCGCGTGCGCCGGCGGTGCGCCCGTCAACCTCGACATAGACGCCGTCCGGGGTCGATATTTTCA
>JAEUMU010000080.1 GCA_016791325.1 Hyphomonadaceae bacterium | reverse complement strand
CGCCGGCCGCGCGCGGCTTGTTGCCGGGCGTGCTTCGTGCGGAGTTCTTGGCCGCGGGGCGCGCGCGTGAAGCGGACGTGCGGGTGGAAGATTTGCAGGACGGGTTCCTGATCGGCAACGCTGTGCGCGGGCTCACGCCGGCGCGCGTGGCGCTGCGCTGAACCAAGGCGCCGAAAATCAAACAAGAGATGGTGGGTGTAGCAGGATTCGAACCTGCGACCCGCTGATTAAGAGTCAGCTGCTCTACCAACTGAGCTATACACCCATGCCGCCTGGTGCAGGGCCCTGGGGCCCCGGCTATGCGGAAGCGCCCACATAAGGTGATTGTGCAGGGCCGTCCAGTGGATCGAGGAGCGGAAGATGGGATCGTTTGGGTGGGCGTTGGCTGCGTTTGTGCTGATCCACATCGGCGTCTCGGCCACGGGCGCGCGCGCGGCGCTGGTGGGGCGGCTTGGGGAAGGGCTCTATCGCGGCCTGTTCTCGCTGATTTCCTTAGCGTTGCTGGTTTGGATGATCGTGGCGCTCGGCGCGGTGCGGGCCGATCCGTTCGATCCGCTGAACGAGGCCTTGTGGGCGCCCCCGGCGTGGCTGCGCTGGCCCGGTGTGATCGTGGCGTTCGTGGGCGTGGCGATGGCGGTGACAGGCGTGGCGACGCCAGGCCCCACCTCGGCCGGGTTTGAAAAGCGGGCGTTGGCGCAGGCGGAACCGGCGCGCGGCATTCATCGCATCACGCGCCATCCGTTCCTGTGGGGCGTGGCGCTGTGGGGTGCGGGCCACCTCATGGTCAATGGCGAGCGGTTTGCGCTGATGCTGTTCGGCGCGCTGACTTTGATGGTGATTTTGGGCTCACGCTCGATTGACCGGAAGGGCCGTGCGCGCGATCCGGTGGGCTTCGCCGGCTATGAGGATGTGACCTCGAACGTGCCGTTCATGGCCATCACTCAGGGGCGCAACCGACTGAGGCTTGGCGAGATCGGGTGGCGTGGGCTGGCAGGGCTGGCGGTGGCGCTGATGCTGGCGATGGCGCACGGGCGCCTGTTCGGCGCGCCGGTGATTTCAACCTGGCCTTAAGCGCAGGCGTTGCACATAGGCGCAATGACGCCTGTGCTCGACCGCGACCACTTCGCCTACATGACCGGCCATGACGCCGTCCTGCAGCGCGAGATCCTTGGCCTGTTCCGCGGGCAGATCGACGGCTGGGAGGCGGTGTTCGCCGCCGGCGGCGATTGGCGCACGGCGGTGCACACGCTGAAGGGCTCAGCCCGCGGCATTGGCCTGATGCGGCTCGCGGCGGCGTGCGAGGCGGCTGAAAACGCCCCGCACGAGGGGCTGGCCGGCGTGCGGGCCGCGCTTAACGAAGCGCTGGCGGAACTGGAGCAATTCGCCGCTGACGCCGCTTAAGCCTTCGCGCTAGAACGGCGCATGGCCGCCGAGATTTTTTCGCAGCGCTTCCCCGTCGACGCCGCCGATATCGACGAGCTCGGCCATGTGAACAACATCGTCTATTTGCGCTATGCGCAGGAGATCGCCATTGCGCATTGGCGCGCGCGGGCGAGCGCCGACATGATGGAGCGCTATGTCTGGGTGGTGATGCGCCACGAGGTGGATTATCGCACGCCGCTAATGCTGGGCGACGACGTTGAGGTGCGCACGCATGTCGCCGACAGCGCCCAAGGAGCGATCTGGCCGCGATACGTGAACATTCATAAGGCTGGGGCGGAAAAGCCCGCCGCGCAGATCGTTTCGAACTGGTGCTTGCTCGATGCGCAGACGCGCCGTGTGCGGCGCGTGCCGCCGGAGATCATCGCCCGCTTCGCGCCCTAGAAGGCAGGATGATCGGGATCGGGCGCGGAGGGCGCGGGCGCCACGCCGGCGGCGATGCGCATGAGATCGCGCACCTCGCCCAGCCGCTCGAACGCCAGAAACGCCAGCATGAAGAGCTCACATAGGAAGCGCCAGTAAACCAACCCCACCGCGGCCACCGCTGGCGTGGCGATCAGCTGCATCAGGCCGCCGCCGATATTGCCCGTCAGCAGCGACATCAACGCCAGGAAGAGGCCGAAAAGGCCAACGCAAATGATCACGGCGGCGCCGAAATAATAGACGATGCGCACCAGCACCGGTCCGATCAGGCGGTCAAAACCGAAGAAGCGGCGAATGATGGTTTGCATGGCGGGCTCCGCAGAATCGCTCCGGACCAGCCGATCAAATAGCGTAGCCCGCGTCCACTACGAGTGTGACGCCGCTGACCGCGCCGGCGCCGGATAAAAGCGTGTCGATCAAGCGCGCGGGCGCCGCCCCGGCATAGCGCGCCAAGGGCGTGGGCATGGCTTCGAGTGCGGAGAAGGCGGCGCGCTCACCGCCCGCGCTGTTTGCAAGCTCCTGAAACGAGGGGGCTTCGGCTGCGCCCACAGCCAATGCATTGACGCGCACATCGTAGCTGGCGGCTTCCTTGGCGGCGGCGCGGACGACATCGAGCAGGCCGGGGCGGGCGCTGAGCGCGGCGGCCGGGGCGGTGATGACGATGGCGCCGCCGCCGGCATTGTGGCGCATCAAGTCCATCACCGGGGCCAGGCTGAGGATCACCTGCTCCAGCGCGCTCGGCGCGTCCCATTGCACCAAGTCGGTGGCGGCGGGTGCGGCGGGCGCGTTGATCACGGCCCAGTCGAGGCGCCCGTACTGGCTCTTGATGAAGGCGCACGCGTCGGCCCAGCGGGCTTCGCTGGCGGCGTCGAACGCCAGAGTGGAGACACG
Source organism: Hyphomonadaceae bacterium (assembly GCA_016791325.1). Lineage (GTDB taxonomy): Bacteria > Pseudomonadota > Alphaproteobacteria > Caulobacterales > Aquidulcibacteraceae > Vitreimonas. The sequence continues at coordinate 9,275 of JAEUMU010000080.1, read as the reverse complement.
TTCGGGCGGAAAGGCGAGGCCATCGGCCGCCGCTTCCAAGCCGGGCTCGTTGCTATCGGCCAGAACAAGGCCGCCTTCGGCGCGGCGCGCGATGGCGCTGGCGCAGGCCCCGCCAAGGGCGGACGCTGCGCCCGTTATTAGGGCCACCGGCTGCAGACGCTCAAAACTCATGCCCTATCTGAAGCTGTGCGGGGTGCGGGCGCAACAGAGCATCGCCAGCGCCGGCGCCGCGCGCTATATCGCCGGGCATGACACGCTTCGCCTTGCAATTTGGCCAGACGCAATCGGGCCTCACCTATGTCGAGCGCATGAGCGCGTATGGGGTGTGCCCGCGCGGGGAGTCGCATCTGGCCATCGTGCGCATCGGACGCGCGCCGCCCTACGAATATGATCTTCCCGGCGGCGGCATCGAGGCCAACGAGGATGAAGCCGCCGCCTTGATGCGCGAGTTTCTGGAGGAAACAGGGCTAACAGTTTGGCCGACGCGCGTGCTGGGCCGTGCGGGCCAGTTCTGGATCAACAAGGGCGAGCCGCGCAACTCGTTGGCGACCTTCTACGAAGCCGAACTCTCGGCCGCGGACTCCGATCCCACCGAGCCCGATCATAAGCTGGAGTGGATGAGCGCCACGGAGGCCGTCACCAAGGTGCGCCATGAGGCGCATGCGTGGGCCATTCTGCATTGGCTGCGCGCGCGGCGCGGCGTTTAACAGCGGGCGGCTTAAGGCTCTTCGCTGCGCGCGGCCGGATTGAGCGCAACGATCATCTCCAGCAGCGTCGCATCGCGCAACTCGGGCGCCTCGTAAGCGCTGGTTTGGGCCCAGCGCGATTGCGCCAGCGGCGGCAGCGCCGGCGGCGCGCGATAGCGCGGCGCGCTGATGGGGCCTTCATCGCCGATCGAGGCGGGCTCGATCGCGCGCACCGCGCCGCCGACGCCAGCGTCGCGCTGATAATCCATCGCCAGCATATCCTGTTCGACGTTCTCGACGCGCTCAGGCGACTGCAGATCCGCCACATCGTTGATGCGCACGATGACGGCGCCCGTAACGGCGGCCGCGCTCAGCATGCCAAGCGCCAGCGCCGCACGCACGGGCGGGGGCTTGGCGGGCTCAAGCGCGCGCGCAACCGCCCGCAAGCGTTCGTTGAGCGTGTGCCAAGCGCGCCCCCCGCGCTCGCCGCGCCATGCGCTGAAATCGAGCACGGCTGCGCGCCGGTTGATCTGCGGATGGGCGGCGGTGAGCGCGATTTCTATCAGCCGCGCCGCCGGCGCCGCGCGCGCCCATTCGTCCATGTATTGGCTGAACGGCGCATTGGCAGACCAGATCAGGATGATGGCTTCACGCGCGGCGGCGGCTTCGCCGATATGGGCGAGCGAGCCGCGCCCATAGCACAAGCGCACGACATGACCTTCCGCTGTGAGCAAGCGCATCAGCGATTCCGCCGCCGGCTTGGCGTCGAGCGTGCAGACGATGCGGATGTCGATCATGAGGAGGCGTGCATTCGTTCATTCCGGGGGAGCGCTTCCTAGCATGTGCGCATGAGAGGTGCAGGGCGGGGGTGGGAAACTGCTGTGCATAACAGCGGGCTGTGTCTTCCGAACAAGGGGCGAACGGGGTTCGCCCGGTTGTTGCGCGACGTGCGTGCATTACCCGCTACAGTATTACAGCGGCGCAATCTTTATTGAGTTTGCGCCGGGAACTTTTAAGCTGGCCGGGATCGTCCGGCGCGAGATCGGACAGGAGGGGAGACGCACCATGGATATGGCTACTATCTTGCCGTTCATCGTTCAGGCGGTTGGCGGAGCAATTGGCGGCAACGTGCTGGGCGCGCTGACGCGCGGCGGCGGCGGGCTCGTCGGGCGCACGCTGATCGGCGCCATCGGCGGCATCGCGGCGGGTTATGCGGGCGGCAATGTCGAAGCTGTCGGCAATATCACCCATCTCTGGAGCGGGCTGATCGAAGGCGAGAACGGCGCGCACCTCGCCAATCTGATCACCGGCGCGGCCGGCGGCGGGATTGTCGGTTTGATTGGCGGCCTGCTCATCCGCCCGCGCAGCTAAGCCTCACAGATCCGCGGCGACGAGCGCGAGAAATTGCGCGTCCGACCAAGGGGGCGCGCCGTCGCGTGCGAGCCGCGCGATCACCACGCCTTCGGTGGGCAGCACATAAAGGCGCTGGCCCCCGGCGCCCGCCGCCATCGCCACCTCGCGATCGGTGGCGCGCCAAAGATCGCTCTCGATCGGCGGGGCGCGGCGCGGCGCCAGCATCGGCGCGGAGAGCCACAGGCCGATGCCCGCGCGCGGTTCGGCGAAGGAGCCGCGCAGCGCTTCGCGCAGGGTATCGGCGTCAGCCAACTGGCGCGCACGGAATACGCCTTCGCGGCGGATCAGTTCGCCGACGCCGGCCAAGCCGCGCACGCTGACGATGGCGCCATCGTCCAGCCGCGGGGCGCCATCGGGCCAGCGGGTCCAGCCCATCGGCGCACAGCCCACCGGCGCCAGCGTGCGATCCATCAGATAGCGCGCGGGATCCGGTTCGCGCCCGCGCGCCAAAAGCTTGCGGCGGGCGATTTCGGCGAACAGCACGTAGATCGCGGCGTTGTCCGCGAAGTGCTGGCCCATCACGTCGACGGGTTCGAGCGTGAGCGCGGCGGCGAGATCCTGTTGTTGGCCAGGGGCGAAGGCGAGGCCGCTGGTGCCGTTGAGCAACGTGCGCAGCGAAATCGCGGCCTTCATCGGATGCAGCGCCCATTCCGGTAACGTGGCCGATGCCGGTTCATCCAAGCTGAGCAGGCGATCGCGCGCCAGCGAGGCGGCGAGAACAGGGGCGAGAGCGCGAGTGGCGGCGCCGAGTGGCCAACGCTGGGCGGGATCGCCGCCGGGATAATCTTCCGCCAGCACGATGCCGTGGCGCGCGATCAGAAGGCCCGCGCCGCCGCGATCGGAGGCATAGCGCGCCGCCTCGTAGAAGCGCGGCAGGGATTGGGCCCGCGCCACGCGCTGGGCGGAAGCGCTGAGCACGCTGCAAGCTGCGGCTGCGGACAGAATTGCGCGGCGGTGCATGCGACTCCCCGGTGTATTGTCGCCAAACGGAACCAAAGCGGCAAGGCGCACGTATTTGGCAGATGCGTTACCTTCTTGCCGCTTTCGGCCTCTTCGCCCTCTCCGCCTGCGCCATACAGCCCGTTTACCGGACGCTGGACACGCCGCTGGCCACGCGCCCGATCGAACTCGATCGTTACGCCGGCCTCTGGCATGAACAGGCGCGGCTGCCGAACTGGTTCGAGCGAGGCTGCACCCGCGCGACAGCCGAATATGGCGTGCGCCCGGATGGCCTGATTTCCGTGCGCAATACCTGCTTCCGCGAGAATGGACGCGATGAGGTGGCGAATGGGCGTGCGCGCGTTGTTGGTGAAGGACAGCTGAAGGTCAGCTTCTTTGGGCCGTTCTGGGGCGATTATTGGGTGCTTGAACGCGCTGACGATTATTCCTGGAGCATCGTGGGCGAACCGGGAGGACGTTACCTGTGGCTGCTCACGCGCGCAGAGCGGCTGAGCCCGCAAGAGCGCGCCGCCTTCGAGCAGCGGATCGCGCGGCTGGGGTATGAGCCCGGCGACCTCTACTGGGCGCCTTAGGCGGCTCCCTTGCGGGGGCCTCGGGGCGGGCGCATGTTGGGCGCCGTTACCCGGGGGAGGACCGCTTTGTCTTGGAAAGAGTTTCTTGTTTTCGCCGATGGCTCTGAGGACGGCGTAGCGCGGTTGCGGATGGCGATGGATATCGCCAAGGCGCACGACGGGCGGCTGGAAGCGCTGGTGCTTTCGCCTATTCCGGCGGCCTTTCCGATGGGCGGCGATGTGCTCGCGTCTTTGGACGATGCAACGCGCCGCGAAGTGCTGAAGACGGGCGAAGACACAGTCAAACTGCTGCGCGATGCGGCGGGGCCGTCCGACAAGCTGCATATTCACGCCTGGACCATCGCTCAGGGAGATTCCCAGAGCGCGGCCGCGCGCGCCGCGCGCAGCGCGGACCTGGCGATTTTCGGCCAGCCCGAAGAGATGGACGGCTCGCGGCTGGATACCGACATCTTCCTCGGCGCCGTGCTGGAAGGCGGGCGGCCTTGCCTGATGCTGCCGCGCTGGATCAAGCCGCATGCCTGGGGCAAGCGCGCGCTGATCATATGGAAGGGCACGCCTGAAGCTTCACGCGCGTTGCAGGCAGCGCTGCCGTTTCTGGTGCAGGCCGAGGCGGTTCGGCTGTGCGCGCCCAATCCGCGCGGGCATGTGTTTGGCGAAGATCAAGAGGGCTTGGCGCGCATCGCCGCCTATCTGATGCGCCACGGCGTGAAGGTGGAAGAGCCGGTGATGCGCGAAAGCTGGGAGGGTTCGGAATACATGCTGCCCTCCGAGATCGACAGCTTCCGCGCCGATTTTCTTGTGTTCGGGGCCTATGAGGGCTCGCGCGTGGTGGAGGATCTGTTCGGCGGCGTCACCGCGAAAATGGTGCGCGAAGCGCGCATCCCGATCGTGATGGCGCGCTAATTACTTTCCACCGCCTTGGGGGCGCGGCGCCTGCTCGCGGGCGCCGATATCCTCCACGCCAACATTGAGTTGCACGGTGCGATCGCCACGGCGCACGGTGAGCGCGATGTCATTGCCGACGCCGCGCCGATCCAGCGCGTTGGTGAGATCAACCAGTTGGCGCACTGGGCGGCCATCTGCCTCCACGATCAGATCGCCGGCTTGGCCCGATTGCGGATTGGCGCCGCGCAGGCCTGCGCGTTCAGCCGGAGAGCCAGGGGCCGTCTGCCAGACCATGACGCCGTCGAGACCCATTTGCGCGGTGAGCCGCTGATCGGCCGCGGTTATGCCGATGCCGGCGATCGGCGCGCGCCCATCGGAGATCAAGGCAGGCACGGCGCGGGCTACAGTGTCGATAGGCACGGCGAAGCCGAGCCCCGCATACGCGCCGGAGGGCGAGAAAATCGCCGTCGTCACGCCGATGACGCGCCCCGCGCTATCCAGCAGCGGGCCGCCGGAATTCCCGGGATTGATGGCGGCGTCGGTCTGGATCACGTCGGCGATCTCGCGGCCGGAATTGGTTGGCAGTTGGCGGCCCAAGGCGCTGACGATGCCTGAGGTGATGGTGCGGTCGAAGCCGAACGGGTTGCCGATGGCGAACACGGCCTGGCCGACTTGCAGATCGGAGGAAGACCCGATGATGAGCGGCGGCGCCTCCGGCGAACGCGTCAGGCGCAGCACGGCCAGATCATATTGCGGCGCGCGGCCGATTACCTCTGCGGGAATATCGACCCCGGTGGACATACGCACGATAGTCTGCGCGCCCTGGACGACGTGATTGTTGGTGACGATGTGGCCCGCTTCATCCCAAACAAAGCCCGTGCCTGCGCCGACATCGCCGCCAAAGCCGCGCGCATCGCCGCTGATGACAAGCACGACGGAAGGCGAGGCCGACTGGAAAATGGCGATGGTGGCTTGTTCGCTTTCAGCCAGCGTGCCGCGCGCCTGCACCACGCGCGGATCGGCGCCCTGGGTGTTGACGCGCTGCTGTTGCTGCTGCGCCCCGGGCGGGCTGCAGGCGCCAAGCGCAAGAATAAGAACCGCCGCGGCGAAAAAACGCTGAGCCATCGGGCCCCCTTTCGCGGAAAAGATAGGACCGCTCCGGCCCCCGCGCCAGCGCTGGCGCTGCGGGCGCGGGGGCTCTACATAGGGGCGGCCAGTCGGCTGGGCGGCCGCGGGCGCATGCTGGAAACGGCGCGTTCGAGGAAAGTCCGGGCTCCATGCGGCAACGGCGGCGGGTAACGCCCGCCGGGAGTGATCCTAGGGATAGCGCCACAGAGAATAGTCTGCCGGAGGGCTTCGGCCCAAAGGCGATGGTGAAACGGTGGGGTAAGAGCCCACCGCGCCGACCGTAAGGACGGCGGCACGGCAAGCCCCGCCGGGAGCAAGACCGAATAGGGATGCTTGAGGCCTTGAGTCTCAGCCCGCCGTAGGGCCGCATCCGGGTAGGTCGCGAGAACCATGCGGCGACGCATGGTCCAGAGGAATGGTCGCCCATCCCGCAAGGGTGGACAGAACCCGGCTTACAGGCCGACTGGCGCTTTTATTTCGGGACTCGCTGTAGGGTCGCCCCAGTGTCGCATGCTCCCGTCCTCCTCGCAGAAGCCATGGAGGCGCTCGCGCTGAAAAGCGGGGGCGTTTACGTGGACGCCACGTTCGGCGGGGGCGGCTACAGCCGCGAAATACTAGCCCGCGCCGACAGCCGGGTGATCGCATTTGACCGCGATCCGGACGCGATCGCCCGCGGACAGGCCCTCGTGCAGTCGGCGAATGGTAAATTCACGCTTCATCAAGGCCGCTTTGGCGATCTGGCGTTGGACGAGGCGGTGGACGGCGTTGTGTTCGATCTGGGCGTTTCTTCGTTCCAGTTGGACGAGGCCGACCGCGGGTTCTCGTTCCAAGCCGATGCGGATTTGGACATGCGCATGGAGAGAGAAGGCCCCTCCGCTGCAGACGCCGTGAACGGCTTGAGCGAAGCCGCGCTCGCCGACCTCATCTACCATTTGGGCGAGGACGACGAGAGCCGCCGCATCGCCCGCGCCATCGTGCAGGCGCGCGCGGCGGGGCCGATCACGCGCACATTGCAGCTGGCCGGGATTGTCGAACGCGCGGTGGGCGGGCGCAAAGGCGCGCGCACGCATCCCGCCACCAAAACCTTTCAGGCGCTGCGCATGCTTGTGAACGATGAGCTCGGCGAATTGGCGCGCGGGCTTTCGGCGGCGGAGCGTGCGCTGAAGCCGGGCGGACGGCTGGCGGTGGTTTCGTTCCATTCGCTCGAAGATCGCATGGTGAAGCAATTCATCGCCGCGCGCGCGGATGCGCAGGGGCGCGGCTCGCGCCACATGCCGGATGCGCCGCGCGCCCGCGAGCCCAGCTTCACGTTGGAGCGCAAGCGCGCAACCGCGCCCGGCGACGCGGAAACGGCGGCCAATCCGCGGGCGCGTTCGGCCAGCTTGCGCTGGGCGGTGCGCACGGATGCGCCGGCTTGGGATGATTTGGAGGCGCCAGTGCTGGCGGCGCGTGCGGAGGCGGAATGGCGCAAGCTGGCTTGAGACGCGCCGTCACCGGGTGCGCGGTGATCGTGATCATTTTGCTTGCGGTGGGGCTCTACCGGGCGAAATCGGACGCTGCGCGCACCGAAGCTGATGTGCGCGCGCTGGAGCGCCAGATCGCGGAAACCGAGGATGAATTGCGCGCGCTGCGGGCGGAGATCGCGCATCTGGAAAGCCCCCAGCGCGTGGAGACGCTGGCGCGGCAACATCTCGATGTGGCTGTCGGCAGCGAAGCTGCGGCGCTGCCGGAAGATGCGATGGACCGCCGTCTGCCGGCGCCGCGTAGCCCGTGAAACCGCTGGGCGCGCCCATGTTCGCGGCGGCTGAACAGCCCGCGCCGCGCTTCGCCCAACAAGCGGCGCCGGCCCGCAACCGCGTGCGAATTCTGGCGCTGAGCATCTTCGCGGTGCTGCTCTTGTTGGCGGGGCGGGCGGTGCAACTTGCTTTCGCGGGCGATCCGCTGGCCGAACCGCGCCGCGCTGCGAGCGCGCCCGCGCCGCTGGCGCGCGCCGACATTGTCGACCGCAACGGCGTGCTGCTGGCGACGACCGTGCGCGCCTACGCGCTGACGGCCGCGCCGCAACGCGTTTGGAACGCGGGGGAAACCGCCGACGCGCTGCGGCGGGTTTTTCCCGATCTCGACCGCGCCACGCTGCTGAGACGATTGGGCGATCGCGAGCGGCGGCAAGTTTACCTGCGACGCGGGCTGACGCCGAACCAGCGCGAGCAGGTGACGGCGCTGGGGCTTGGCGGGATCGGCTTCGTGGCGGAAGATCGCCGCGCTTATCCGCAGGGCGCGCTGGCGGCCCATGTGCTGGGCTTCACCGACGTTGATCTCAATCCGCTTGCGGGCGTGGAGCGCGGGCTCGATGGCGCCATCCGCGCTGGCGGCGAGCACGGCCGGGCGGTGGCGCTTTCGCTGGACGTGCGCGTGCAGTATGCGCTTGAGGAAGAGCTGGACCGCGCAGCGCGCGCGGCGGGCGCCTCGGGCGGGGCTGCGATCCTGCTTGATGGGCGCAACGGCGAGACGCTGGCTTTGGCGTCGTGGCCAAGCTTCGATCCCAATGCGGCCGGCGCGGCGGCGGAAACAGCGCGGCGCGACCGTGTTGCGGGCGGGGTGCGGGAATTGGGCTCCACTATGAAGCCCTTCACGCTGGCGATGGCGCTGGAAGAACGTGTGACGACCGGCGCGGAAGTGTTCGACGTGAGCATGCCGTTCGACATCGATGGCGCGGCGATCACGGATCATGAGCGTATTCTTGGCCCAGTGGGCTTGCGCGAAATATTGGCGCGTTCGTCCAACATTGGCGCGGCGCGGTTGGCGCTGCGTGTCGGCGCGGCTCGGCAACGCACCTATCTCGAACGGCTTGGGTTGACTGCGCCGGCGGCGCTGGAGATCGGACGCAACCAGGCGCCGATCGCGCCGGATACGCGCGGGCGACGCGACGTTGCGGGGCGCGGCTTCGGCTATGGCCTGGCGGCGACGCCGGCGGCGCTGGCGGGCGCTTATACGGTGTTCGTGAACGATGGCGCGCGCGTTGCGCCCACGCTGCGCTTGCGCGGCGAGGACGAGGCGGTGGAGCGTGCGCCTGTGTTTGCGCCGGCGACGGCGCGGCAGGTGCTATTCTATTTGCGCGGCGCAGTGACGAACGGGACCGGGCGCGCCGCGGATGTGCCGGGCTTGGCTGTCGCCGGGAAAACCGGTACGGCGGAGATCTGGGGCGGGGCGCAGGGCTACGACCAAAGCCGCAATTTCTCCTCTTTCGCGGGCGTATTTCCGGCTAACGAACCACGTTATGTGATCGTCCTGGCGCTCGACGAGGTGGGCGAGGCAGGAGGCGCGACGGCCGCACCCGCGGTGGCGCGCACGCTGCGCAGGATTGCGCCGATGCTCGGGCTGCGTGTGGAGGCGCAGAGCGAGTGAGGGAGGAGACGAAGATCATGAAGCTCGGCGCGTTGTTCGATGCCGGCGTTGGCGATGATGCGCGCGACGTGGAGATTACCGGCCTGACTGCGGATTCGCGCGCCGTGAAGCCGGGCTATTTGTTCGCCGCGCTGGCGGGCGTGGCTGCTCATGGGCGCGAATATGTGGCGCAAGCAAAGGCCAATGGGGCTGCGGCCGTACTGAGCGCCGGCGATTTGAACGGCGA
>JAEUMU010000075.1 GCA_016791325.1 Hyphomonadaceae bacterium | reverse complement strand
CAGGCGCAGCACGCCCGTCGCGACTTCGTGAAGCAAACTCACGGCCATAGCGATTGGCCGATTCTTCAAGTCAACGCCGCACCTTTCCCTCAACCCATTGTCGCAACGACGGATTTATTTCCTACATCTGGGTTGATAGTCCTGCGATCGGCGCTATAACAAGGCTCCATGAGCCATGGCCAAATCTGGCGCGCCATTGATGCGCTGGCGGAACGTCGCGGCCTTTCGGCATCCGGGCTGGCGCGCGCGGCGGGGCTCGATCCCACCACATTCAATAAATCGAAGCGACAGGCGCCGGATGGAAAGCCGCGCTGGCCATCGACTGAGAGCGTTTCGCGCGCGCTCGCGGCCGCAAACGCGAGCTGGGAGGATTTCGCAGGCCTGCTTGCGGGCGGCGAGGCCGGCGCAGGGCGCGCCATCCCCATCGTCGGCATGGCGCGCGCGGGCGCGCATGGCTTTTTTGATGAGCAAGGCTTTCCTGTCGGCGCCGACGAAACAGTACGCTTTCCTGATCTCGGCGAAGACCGCGTCTATGCGCTGGAGATCGCCGGAGACTCCATGGAGCCCACCTATCGCGCCGGCGACATCGTCATCGTGCAGCCTGGCGCGGCTGTGCGGCGCGGCGATCGGGTTGTGGTTCGCACGCGCGCAGGCGAAGTGATGGCCAAGGTGCTCGGGCGCAAGAACGATCAGTCGATCGAACTCGTGTCCGTGAACCCCGCCTATCCGGCGCGACAAGTGCCAGCCGCCGAAATCGACTGGATCGCCCGCATCCTCTGGGCCAGCCAGTGAACGCTGCGCGTCAGGAGAGCCCATGCCGGAACCTGCCCTCGCTTTTTCTTTCGGCGGCTTCCGGCTCGATACTGTGCGCTGCACCCTTTCCGGCCCAAATGGCGAAACCACGCTCTCGCCGATCGCCACCCGCTTCCTGGCCGAACTCGCGCGCACGCCCGGCGAAATCGTAGAGCGCACGGCGCTTATCGCAGCGCTCTGGCGGGACGATCCCGTCGTCGCCGACGCCGCGCTCAACCGCCTCGTCAGCGAGGTCCGCCAGGCGCTGGGGGACGATCCGAGAAATCCGCGCCTGATCCAAACGGTGCCGCGCCGCGGTTACCGCTTGGTCGCGAACGCAGCGCCCGCGCCAGCCCCGGCCCCGACGCTGGCGGAGCGTCTCAACGGCACATCTTATGGCAAGCTCGCGGCGGTGGCGGGCCTGATAGTGCTGCTGACTATCGCCGCCAAAGTGCTGCTGGATGCCGCCATTCCGGTTTTCTGGGCGGCCACGCGCTGAAAATCGCCATTCGCGATGCTTCGCAAAGCTTCGCGAACCTCGCCGAAGCGGCTACGGCCGCCCTCTTCTGCATCTCTCTTTCACGCGCCTGGTCGCGAAGGGAGATACTTACCATGAGAATAGTCTTTGGCGCGGCCCTGGCCGCGCTCGTGCTCTGCGCTCCGGCCCACGCCCAAACCACCGCCGAGCAGCAACGCGAGGACATCGAATTCCTGCGCACGGAATATCTCCCGCGCGAGCGCGCCTTCACCCCCGAAACCCGCGCAGCCGCCGAACGCATTCTTGACGGCCTCGCCGCCCAAGCAGGGACGCTGAGCCAGGCGCAACTCTACCTTGGCTTCCTGCGGGTGAATGCTGCTGCGGACAATGCGCACTCCTTGGCCAGCTTCGGCGCGCCAGAAGCGATTCCGCCGGGCCGTCTGCCTTTGGTTACCGCCTGGTTCGAAGATGCAGGTCTGGTGGTGCTGCGCGCGCTGCCGCCCCATCAGGATCTTGCCGGCGCCACCGTCCTGGCGATCGAAGGCCGCCCCGCGGAAGAGGCGATGGCCGTGCTGCGCACCTACTTCGGCGGCGCGCCAGCGCGGCGCAACATCATGGCGCCGGGATTGATCGGCATTGGCGGGGTGATGCAAGCGGCCGGCCTGGCCGACACCCCCGATGCGCTAACGCTGCGGCTACGCCTCAGAGACGGCGCCGAAATCGAACGCGAGATTGCCTACATCCCCGCCGATCCCAATCGCGCCGCGCCCTGGTGGCCCATGCGTTGGTGGTCCCCGGAACCCATCAACGGCGACGCCACACCTTGGGCCACCGCCATCCCGGCAGAAGGCTTGCCCCTGTACTTGCGGGATGGCGATAGCTTCAACCGCGCCATTGCGCTGCCAGAGCTCAACGCCGTCTATCTCGAGCTCAAAACCAACGAGCCCTTCCGCGAAGCGCGCGAGTTTCCGGCTCGCGCCGAAGCCGTGCTGCGCCAAGCGCACGCCGCCAACATCATCGTCGACCTGCGTTTCTCGAAAGGCGGCGATATGCGCACCACCGCCGCCTTCTTCGAGCGCCTGCCGTCACGTTTGCCGCCAGGCGGGCGCATCTTCGTTATTGTCGGGCGCTACACGTTCTCCGCCGGCATGGCGTCGGCCGCTATTTTGCTCAACGCCGCGGGCGATCGCGCAACGCTCGTCGGGGAGGATGTGGGCGATCGCCCACGCTTCTGGTCAGAGGGCGAAAGCGTGTGCGCGCCTCATTCGCGCTTGTGCGTGCGCTACACCACCGGCCTGTTCGATCTGAGTCAGCCCTGCACGGAACGCTCTTGCCATGGAGATAATCGCCGCTTCGCGCTGGTCGCGCCGCTGGCGCCCACGCAGCGCACGCCCATGACGTGGGCTGATTATCTTGCCCGCCGCGATCCGGCGATGGAGGCGATCACAGCGCAGCTGCGCCAGTAAGCGCACTCACTCAAGCGGGCGCCTTCAACGCTCGGCCCTCCACGCCGCCAGCAAGCGTGGCCCCGCCGCCTCCAGCAGATCGCCGCGCACTTCAAACGCGGCGAAGGCGGCGGTGGGGAAATGGCCGCTGAACTCGCGCGCGAGCTTTGAACCATCGTGCGCTTGGGAAATCAGCATCGCCGTCAATTCGCCGATGCCAGGATTATGGCCAACAATCACCACGCTCTCGGCCTCAGAAGCGCTGAAAGCATCCCAAATGCCTTCAGGTTCAGCCAAATAAAGCGCCTCTTCAAACACGGTCTCGAGCTTGAAGCCTTGCAGGCCGTGTTCTGCGGTTTCGCGGGTGCGCTGCGCCGTGGAGACGAGGGCTAAAGCGGGCATCAGTCCCGCGTCCTCCATCGCCGCCCCCGCCAGCGCCGCCTCGCGCCGGCCCCGGCCCGTCAGCCCGCGCGCGCGATCGCTTTCCGCCTCATGTGGGCGAACGGCTTTGGCGTGGCGGAACAGAATAAGCGTGCGCATCGAGTCAGGAGATTGCCCGCCTCGGAAAAAAGCGCAACGTCCCGCATCCGCCAGGCGCAGCAGCGGCAACTGCCCATGAAACCAGAGGGAGTGTGCTCGATGAAGCTGCGTTGGGTAATTTTGTGCGCCGCCGGGGCGTTTGTCGTCGCGGTCTGGGCGGCCATCGCGGTCGCGTATTTCTTCTTTGATCCCAGCCGCGCGGTCTGGATCGGCCTCGTCACCCTCGGGGCCGTCAGCCTAGAAGGGTTATTGTGGGTAGCCGCGGGCGTGTTCGGCTGGTCGTTCCTGGCCGGGCGTCGCGCGACGATGGAACGCTGGCGCCGGCGCCTTTTTGGCGGCGCGCCGCGCTAAAGCCAACTTGGCGCCGCGCGCGCGGGCGGTCTAAGCAGGCGGTTCCTTTGGATTCGCCGCTTATGACCGATCTCGCAACGCTCGCCGCCGCCGCCAAGGCTTGGCCCTTTGAACAAGCGCGTCTCGTGATCGAGCGCCTGAAGCGCCATCCCAAGGACGAGGTCATTTTCGAGACCGGCTACGGGCCCTCTGGCCTGCCGCACATCGGCACGTTCCAGGAGGTCGCGCGCACAACCATGGTGCGCCACGCCTTCCGCGTGCTCACCGGCGATAAGATCAAGACGCGCCTCATCGCCTTCAGCGATGATATGGATGGCCTGCGCAAAGTGCCGGACAACGTACCCAACAAGGAGCTGTTGCAGGCGAACCTGCACAAGCCGCTGACCCAAGTGCCCGATCCGTTCGGCTGCCACGCCAGCTTCGCACACCACAACAACGCCAAGCTTCGCGAATTCCTCGACGGCTTCGGGTTCGAGTACGAATTCCTCTCTTCCACCGAGCAGTACAAGTCCGGCCGCTTCGATGAAACGCTGCTCACGATGCTCGATCGCTACGATCAGGTCATGGCGATCATGCTGCCCACGCTCGGCGAAGAACGCCGTGCGTCTTACTCCCCGTTCCTGCCGATCAGCCCCAAGACTGGCAAAGTGCTGCAAGTGCCCACGCTGGCGCGCAACTTCTCCAAGGGCACAATCGTGTTTCAGGATGAAGACGGCGAGAAAATCGAGATTCCCGTCACCGGCGGCAATGTGAAAATCCAATGGAAGCCGGATTGGGCCCTGCGCTGGACCGCGCTTGGCGTCGACTACGAAATGTCGGGCAAGGATCTGATTGATAGCGTGCAGCAAAGCTCAAAAATTTGCCGCGCCCTCGGCGGCACGCCGCCGGAAGGCTTCAACTACGAACTCTTTCTCGATGAGCACGGCCAGAAAATCTCAAAGTCCAAGGGCAACGGCCTCACCATCGATGAGTGGCTCCGCTACGCGCCGCCGGAAAGCCTCGCCTATTACATCTATGGCAAGCCCAAAACGGCCAAGAAGCTTTATTTCGACGTGATCCCCAAAGCGGTGGACGAGTATCTCGCCCACATCGACGCCCATCCCAAGCAGAACGACGCCGAGCGCTTGGAAAATCCCGTCTGGCACATGCACAGCGGCGCCCCGCCGGCGCCGGAGATGGCCGCGAGCTACCAAGCCAACGCGACAGTCGCGCCCTCCTCGATCACGTTCGCTTTGCTGCTCAATCTCGTCGCCGCCGCCAATGCGGAGACGAAGGATCAGCTTTGGAAATTCATCGCCAAATACGCGCCCGGCGCCGCCCCCGCGACGCACCCGATGCTTGATCGGCTCTGCGGCTACGCCATCGCTTATTACGACGACTTCGTAAAACCCACGAAGCGCTTCCGCGCCGCGAGCGAGAAGGAACGCGCCGCTTTCGAGGATCTGATCCGCCGCCTCGATGCGCTGCCAGCGCAAACCACGGATGCCGAAACGATCCAGAACGAGGTTTACGCCGTCGGCAAGGAGCACGGCTTCGAGCCGCTTCGCGATTGGTTCAAGGCGCTCTACGAAGTGTGCTTCGGCCAGGAAGCGGGGCCGCGCTTTGGCAGTTTCGCCGCCATTTTCGGCGTCCGCGAAACGGCCGATCTATTGCGCAAAGCCCTCGCCGGCGATTTGCTCAAGGTGGCGTGAGCCCGCCAGGGCTTGACATCGCCCGGTGGGGGCCAATGTTTACGGCATGCCTTCGCGCGCCCTTTCCCTGCTTTTGATCCGTGCGGTCCGCACGGCCGCGCGCGCGTAACCCCTAGCTCCGCGCGGGCTAGGGGCGTCCCCTTTCATCATCCATCATTTGGTGCGCGCGGCTCGCGAGCTGCGCGCCTGCGCATGCGAGCCAAAAACTATGACCAATCGCCCGGACATCATCGTCACCCAAAACGATCACGAAGAACTCATCGCGCTCGCGCTCAAAGCGCTGGGCCAGGCGCCAGGCGCTGCGATGTTGCTGCAGGAAATGCAGCGCGCCAAGGTGGTTGAGCCCGCCGCCCTGCCGCACGGCGTGCTGGCCATGAACGACCGCGTGACATTCGATTATGATGGCCAGACCTATCGTGACTTCCAGCTGGTTTATCCCCAGTGCGCCGATTTCGCCGACGGGCGCATCTCCGTGCTGACGCCCGTGGGCGCGGCCTTGATCGGCCTACGCGACGGTCAGTCGATCTCTTGGCCGGCCGATCGCCAGGGGGGCGCCCATCGCCTCACGGTCAAGGAGGTGCGCGCGCGCTGAAGCCGCGCGCCGGCGCGCTAAATTACGCCGATCGCCCTCGCAGCGTTTGACACGCAGGGTTCAATCCGGTCGATTGGTTGTGCGTGTCCGCTCCAACGGCGGACGCGCACATCCCGGCGCCAGCCTGAAAGGAATTTCGCCCAGCGAATGGACGGTCATAGCCTTATCAACAACCTCGTCGCCGCCATCGCCCTGGCCTTCTTGCTGGGGTTCGCTGCGCAGCGGCTCAAGCTATCGCCGATCCTGGGCTATCTCGTCGCCGGTGTGATTGTTGGGCCTTACACGCCGGGCTTCGTTGGCGATGCCGGGCTGGGCCTGCAGTTCGCGGAAATCGGCGTCATCTTGCTGATGTTCGGGGTGGGGCTGAAATTCTCACTAGAGGATTTGTGGGCCGTGCGCGGCGTCGCGCTGCCGGGCGCGCTGGTGCAAATGGCCAGCGCCACCCTGCTCGGCTACGGCGTCGGCACGCTCATGGGCCTGGGCGCCGCGGAAAGCCTCATGCTTGGCTTTTCGCTTTCCGTCGCCAGTACGGTCGTGCTGCTGCGTGCGCTCGAAGATCGCGGCATCGTCAAAACGGAGAATGGGCGCATCACAGTCGGCTGGCTGGTGGTGGAAGATATCGCCATCGTGCTCGCCATCGTGCTGTTGCCGCCGCTGGCGGCCATCGCCCACGGCGAAGCCGCCACGCCCGCCGCCACCGCACGCGAACTGGGCCTTACCCTCGGCAAGATCGCCATCTTCGTCGTGCTGATGCTGATTGTCGGCGCGCGCCTGTTCCCCTGGCTGATCGTACGCGTCGCCCATACCAAGTCGCGTGAGCTGCTTTCGCTGGGCACACTGACGCTCGCCCTCGGCGTCGCCTATGGCGCAGCGAGCTGGTTCGATGCTTCGTTCGCCTTGGGCGCTTTCCTCGCCGGGGTTTCGCTCAACGGCAGCCGCTTCACCCATCGCGTCGCCGAAGATTCCCAACCCTTGCGCGATACGTTCTCCGTGCTCTTCTTCGTCTCCGTCGGCATGCTGTTCGATCCGATGACGCTGATCCGATCACCGCTCGGCGTGATGGCGGTGGTGTCCATCATTGTGCTCGGCAAAGGCATGGCGGCGCTGGCCATCACCACGCTTTACAAACTGCCGCTGCGCACGGGACTAATGATCGCCGTGGCCCTGGCTCAGATCGGGGAGTTCTCATTCGTGCTTGCAGGCATGAGCGTGCGTTATGAGCTGATGTCGTCAGAAACCTACAGTATCATTCTCGCCAGCGCGCTGATTTCGATCGCCATCAATCCGCTGCTTTTCAAACTCGGCGAAGCGACCGCCGAGCGCGCGGAAGGCCGCGCCACCCCCGCTCAATCGTAATACACGCTAAACTTGTGGTTACAATTCTTGCGCGGTTGTAACGGATGGCGATATTATACTTGCCGGACCCACCTAAGCCTGCTACATTAGGTCTATCAAGGAGATAGGCCCGGTTATGGCGTCGGTTTTGGATCAAGCTCATTTCAAGTCGGAAAGAGCCGCGCTCGCGTGGGTTGAGAAGCGCGTT
>JAEUMU010000070.1 GCA_016791325.1 Hyphomonadaceae bacterium | reverse complement strand
GAGCCAAGACGGCTTGTTTGCGCACTTCAAAGCCATTCATGACGCCGTCGATATTCCGATCGTGATTTACAATGTGCCGGGGCGCACGGTGGTCGATATAGCTGTGGAAACGGTGGGGCGGCTTTCCAAGCTGGCCAATATCGTCGGCATTAAGGATGCGAGCGGCGATCTCTCGCGCGTGCATCGCCATCGTGAGCTCTGCGGCGAGGAGTTTATGTTGCTCTCCGGCGATGACGGAACCGGCGCGGATTTTTGCGTGCTAGGCGGAACTGGGTGCATTTCCGTGACGGCGAACGCCGCGCCGCAGTCCAATGCGCGCCTTTACGCGACGTTGCGGCAAGGCAATGTGGCCGCCGCGCGGGCGTTGGATGAAAAGCTGGCGCTGTTGCACAAGACGCTCTTTATCGAGCCATCGCCGGCGCCGGCGAAATATGCATGTTCACTTTTGGGACATTGCGCGGAAGACGTGCGCCTGCCGATCATTCCGTGTTCGCCGGCGGCAAAGGAAGCCGTGCGCGCGGCCATGGCGCGCGCGGAGCTACTCTAAACACATGGCCAAAAAACCCGATTCCAATCGCAAGCTGGTGGCTGAGAACCGGCGCGCACGCTTCGATTACGCGATCGAGGATACGCTTGAGGCCGGCATTCAATTGCTTGGCACCGAGGTTAAGGCGCTGCGCCAGGGGCGGGCCAATATCGCCGAAAGCTACGCCAGCACCGACGGCGGGGAGCTTTGGCTCATCAACGCCTACATTCCCGAATACGCGCCAGCCGCGCGCTTCAATCACGAGCCGCGCCGCAAACGCAAGCTCCTGGTGCGAACGCGGGAGTTGAGCCGGCTGATGGGCGCGGTGGAGCGCCAGGGCCGTACGCTTACGCCGCTCAAACTCTATTTCAACGAGCGCGGCATCGCCAAGCTGGAGTTGGCGTTGGCTGTCGGCAAAAAGGCGCATGATAAGCGCGCGGCCACTAAGGATCGCGACTGGAAGCGCCAGCAATCGCGCCTGCTCAGAGATCGCGGATGAAGCTTTGGCCCGCCCTGGCTATAGCGCTGCTCGCGGCGTGCGCGCCGCGCGGCGCCAGCGAGCGCGATTGGGCGCTGTGCATGAACGACGAGGGCGACGCAAACGCCCGCATCGGGGCGTGCTCTGCTATCGCAGCTGATGCGGCGCAACCGCGTGAGCGTCGTTCCGACGCTTACGTGCAGCGCGGGGCGCTTTACTCCGCATCGTCTCAGGATGCGCGTGCGGTTGCCGATTTCGGACGCGCGCTGCGGCTTAATCCGCATAACGCGCGCGCGCTGCATCAGCGCGGCATCCTGCATCAATCGCGCGGCGCGGATGCAGTTGCAGAGGCCGACTTTGAGGCCGCCCGACGGCTTGGGCCCGGACGCTAAGCGAAAGCCAAGGCCTTGGCGCGCGCCATTGCGGCCTCGAACATTTCAGTCGTGAGGCGGCGCGTCTGCGTATTGTAGCGCGAGCAATGATACGACGACACCAGCTGCAGGCCGCTGGGCAACTCGGCTTCCGCGCCGTGCGCGAATTTGGCCGCTCCGGGTTTCAGCCCATGGGCGCGCAGCACGCTTTCGTGAGCAATGGAGCCGAGCGCGAACACCGTGCGCAATTTCGGCAACGCGGCGATGCGCGCGGCCAGGAACGGGCGGCAGGTGGTGATTTCGGCAGGGGTAGGTTTATTTTCCGGCGGCGCACAGCGGACGGCGTTGGTGATCATGGCGCCTTTCAGGGTAAAGCCGTCATTCGGATCGGCACGGTATTCGCCTTCGGCGAGGCCGAGCTTTTTCAGCGTGCCATAGAGCAGATCGCCGGCGTAATCGCCGGTGAACGGGCGTCCGGTGCGATTGGCGCCGGTGCGCCCCGGCGCCAGCCCAACGACGAGCAGGCGCGCCTCGTGATCACCGAATGACGGGGCCGCGCCGTTGAACCAGGCGGGCTGCGCGCGCGCATTGGCCTCCCGGTAGGCGACAAGGCGCGGGCACAGCGGGCAATCGCGCGGGGCTTCAGGCGGCGGCGCGCTCATCGGTCGTCACTGGTGTGATCGTGGCCAAAGTGGCGCTCGCGCGGGGGGCGTCCAATCAAAGAGGCGAGATCGGCGAGATCGAGAAAATGATCGGCGGCGCGGCGCAGCTCATCGCTGGCGGACGGGGGATTGGATTTCACGCTGGAAATGACGCTAACCTTGAGCCCTTGGCGCTGCGCAGCTTCAACCGCGGCGACAAAATCGCCATCGCCTGAGAACAGAAAAGCGTGGTCGGCGAACTTGGCGGCCTGCAGCAAGTCGACAGTGATCTCGACGTCCATATCGCCTTTGTAGCGGCGCCTGCCGGCTGCGTCGGTGTATTCTTTGGCGGGCTTTGTCACGAGCCGATAGCCGTTATAATCGAGCCAATCGACCAGTGGACGGATGGGGGAGAAATCGTGATCCTCCACCAAGGCGGTGTAATAGTAGGCGCGTATCAATCGGCCGCGCTGCTTGAATTCCTCCAGCAGCTTCCGATAGTCCATGTCGAAGCCGAGCGCGCGCGTCACGGAATAGAGGTTGGCGCCATCAATGAAGAGCGCGATCCGTTCGTCGGGGTGGATGACTTGGTCGAGCAAGGTCATGTCAGCATCCGTAGCGAGCCTGCGATGACGCGCGCACTCATCGCCATGGGCACAAACCTGCCTCACGAGGGCGCGGCGGGCCCGGCGCTGTTGACGCGCGCGGTTGCGGCATTGGCTGCGGCGGGGCTTGCGCCACGCACGCTTTCCGCGATCTGGGAGACAAGCGCGTGGCCTGATCCCAGTCAGCCGAACTATTTCAACGCCGTGGCTGAGCTAGACTGCGGGCCGCGGGGGCCGCAACCGCTTTACGCGGCCTTGCGCGCAATTGAAGCGGCGTTCGGGCGGAGCCGGGAAGAGCGCTATGGCGCGCGCACGCTAGATTTGGACGTGTTGGCAGTGGATGGGTTTGTCGGAACCTTCGGCGCTGTGATTTTGCCGCATCCGCGGCTGCATGAGCGGGGGTTCGTCCTCGCGCCCTTGGGGGAGGTGGCGCCGGGCTGGCGCCACCCCATTCTGGGCCGAAGCGCCGGCGAGATGCTGGCGGAACTCCAAAATCCGGGGCTCCTGACCCGAATTGGGCCGTTTCCGGCTGGCTAGCCTCCGGTTTTGCTCTGCCGGGGCGCTGCTCTTCGCATTGCGAAAAACCGCGGAGCGCACTAGGTTGCCTGCCGATCCGCCCAAATCAGCCCGGAAGGACAACGCCTTTGGCCCGCGTAACCGTTGAAGATTGCGTCGATAAAATCCCCAACCGGTTCTCGCTGGTGCTGCTGGCCGCCCATCGGGCGCGTTCGATTTCGTCCGGCTCGGAGCCCCTGGTTGATCGGGACCGCGATAAGGACCCGGTCGTGGCCCTTCGTGAGATCGCAGAGTCCGCCGTCACCCCGGATGAACTGCGCGACAGCTACGTGATGCTGTACCAGGACGTCCAGCCGGCCGCCCAGGCTGAGGACGAGCAGGATCGCGCCGCGCTGGTTGCGCCGGTCGAGACCAGCGAAGACGACGTGCTGCGCGCGCTGCAGCAGGAAGCCGAAGCGCAGCGCGACGAAAGGTACTGACCCCGTGTCTGGCGGTGACGGCGTCGCCGCCAAGCCCCCGGCAGGCCAAGCCCAGGCCGGCGCGGGAGTAGCGGGTGCGCGCCGCGGGTATTTGCGCCAGTTCGAATTGGTCGAGCGCGTGCGCGCCTATGACCCCTCTGTGGATGAGGCGCTGATCAATCGCGCCTATGTGTACGCCACCGTCAAACATGGCAGCCAACGCCGCCATTCCGGGGATCCCTATTTCGCGCACCCGATTCAGGTTGCGGGGATTTTGACCGAGTACAAGCTCGACGCCGCAACCATTGCGGCGGGCCTGCTGCACGACACTATCGAAGACACCGAGGCCACGCGCGAAGAAATCGAGAAGCTCTTTGGCGCCCAGGTGGCTGATTTGGTTGAAGGTGTCACCAAGCTTTCCAAGCTTGAGGCGCAATCGGAAGCCACCAAGCAGGCGCAGAACCTTCAGAAGTTCATCCTGGCGATGTCGCGAGATGTGCGTGTGTTGCTGGTGAAGCTGGCGGACCGGCTGCACAACATGCGCACGTTGCACCATGTGCCCAACGCCGCCAAGCGCCGCCGCATCGCACTGGAGACGCTGGAAATCTACGCCCCGCTCGCGCGGCGCATCGGCATGGAGCAGATGGCCAGCGAGTTGGAGAAGATCGCCTTCCACGAGGCGTTCGCTGAAGCTGAAGCGGCGATCACGGCGCGGGTGGAGCAGCTAAAGGTCGAGAAGGGCGCTAATGTCGCTAATGTTTCGCAGACCATTGGC
>JAEUMU010000002.1 GCA_016791325.1 Hyphomonadaceae bacterium | reverse complement strand
CGAGCAGGCAAAGGCGCGCCTCGACGCGTTCCGCCGCACCGACGATGGCTTTGTCATCTCCGAACTCGACTACAAGCTGCGCGGCGCCGGCGACGTGCTGGGCACGCAGCAATCGGGCCTGCCCCCTTTCCGCCTCGTCAGTCCGGAAGCGCATGCCGACATGCTCGGCGCCGCCGATAAGGAGGCGCGCCTCGCGATCGAGCGCGATCCAGACCTTTCCGGTTCGCGCGGGGCGGCGCTGCGCGCGCTTCTGCTGATCTTCGGTTACGGCGAGGCGGAAGAACTCGCGCGCTCGGGCTAGTCGCCGCTTAGCGCCCGCTGCACGCGCTTGAGGCGCTTGCCAATGGAGCGCTTTAGCTTCGCCCACGGATCACGCGCCTTCTTCGGCAAGCTTGGATCTTCCACATGGCGTCCGTCGCCAATGTGACGCACCGCGCCGTCTTCAAGATTAGCCAGGCGAAAGCCCTGTTTCTTGAAGGCGTAGGAAATGTCCGGCTCATAACCGATAGGCCCAAATGGGCCCACGCGGTGATAATCGCTCATGCGGCGCATGCCCGGATTGAAGGCGTAGCTGAAATATTCCGGATGCAGCGCCGGATCCTGAAAGAACAGCCGCACGCCATTCACGGTTTCGCTCGGCGCGTCGCGGACCAACTTGTTCTGTTCCTCGCGCGGACGCAGCAGAACAATGCTCACATCCGGGCACGCCTCGAGCACGGCAAACGACTCCGCGATGAAGCCTGGCCGGTAGAAGTCCCAGTCATCCTCGCAATGAAACACGTACGGCGTCTTAACGTGCTCGTAGGCGCGATCGATGGCGCGCATCTGCCCCAGTTGCGGGCGGTTGAGGATGATCTGCGCGCCGATGCCGCATTCCGCGACCGCCGCGCGAACCGCCTCATCGCCGGAATCCTCAACCACGATCCACGCCTCCGGCGCCAGATCGAGGTTGGGCTTCAGCGAATTCAGCGTGGCTTTGAGCAAGTCAAAGCGCCCGCAGCTTGTCACCACGATCGTGTAACGGCGTTCCGGCAAGGGAGCTTGAGCGGCCATACCCGCCCTTTACAGGGCCCAGGCGGGCGAAGGTAGCGTCTAAGTGCATGCTTGGAGCGGGAAACCGCCTTGCCAGGGCCGATGCGGGCTCTATCTATGGGCCGCCCTGCCCGCCCATGACTGATCCGCTTCCCATTTCTTGCTACATCCGCACGCTGAACGAAGCCCGCATGATCGGCAGGGTTATCGAAGCCGCGCGCCAGATCGCCGCTGAGGTGGTGGTGGTGGATTCCGGCTCGACGGACGCCACCGTTGAGATCGCAACCAAGGCAGGCGCGCGCGTAACGCCGCAGCCTTGGCTGGGCAATGGCAAGCAAAAGCGCGTCGCCGAGGAGCTCTGCACCCACGATTGGCTGCTCGATCTCGATGCCGATGAGATTGTCACACCCGCATTCGCGGCAGAGGTGCGCGCGCTGTTCGCCAACGGCGCCCCACCTTGCCAGATTTACGAAACCAAGCTCGTCACCGCCCCGCCGATCGGGGAGCCATGGATGAAGTTTGGCGTCCTCGATCGGCGCAAACTTTATGATCGGCGCGTGGTTCGCCAGCCCGATCATGCAGCCTGGGATCAGTTTGATGTTCCCGCAGGCGTCGCCGTCGGCAAGTTGCGTGAGCCGCTGCTGCACTATTCCTTCCCGAACCTCGAACACCTCGCGGCCAAGCTGAACCATTGGAGCGGGATTTCCGCGCGCGAGTCGAAGTTGAAGCCGTTCTGGTGGGTGGTGTTGCGCGTGCTCTTTGCGCGGCCGGTTTACTTTCTGAAACAGTTTGTCGCCCGCGGCCTCTGGCGCGCCGGAATATATGGCTACGCGGTGGCGCAGCTCTCCGCCTATGGCCGCTGGCTGCGCGACATCAAGATGCTCGAAATTCATCTCAAGCGCCGCCAAGACGCCCATGGGCGAAGTTGACGCCGCGCCGGCCATCGTTTGGCTGCGCCAGGACTTGCGGCTGCGCGACAATCCGGCGCTGAACGCCGCCGCAGCCACCAAGCGCCCTCTCCTCCTGGTTTATCTGCTCGATGATGAGTCCGCCGGCCGCTGGCGCATGGGCGGCGCCGCGCGCTGGTGGCTGCACAAAAGCCTTGAGGCCCTCAGCGCCGACGCCGCGAAGGCGGGCTTGCCGCTGCTGCTTCGGCGCGGCAAGGCCAACGCGGAGCTTCCCAAGCTCTGTGCCGAAACGCGCGCGCGCGCCGTGTTCTGGAACCGTTGCTATGAGCCCTTCGCCGTTCAGCGCGATACTGCGCTAAAGGCGGCCTTGTCCAAACTGGGCGTAGAGACTCATAGCGCCAACGGCGCGTTATTGTTTGAGCCGTGGACGATACGAACCAAATCCGGCGAGCCCTTCAAAGTGTTCACGCCGTTTTGGCGGGCGTGCATGCAAAGCGGCGCTGCGCGTGCGCCGGAGCCCAGAGCGCGCAGGCTGCTGGGTTGGAGCGGCGCGCTTGCTGGCGATACGTTTAAGCAGTGGCGCCTGCTGCCCACGAGGCCAAACTGGGCCAAGGGCTTTGAACCGCTTTGGCGCCCGGGCGAGGATGGTGCGCGCAAGGCGCTTGCGGTCTTTCTTGAGAATACGCTCGCCGCCTATCCCGAAGCCCGTGATCAGATGGCGATAGGCGGCACATCGCGCCTGTCGCCTCATCTGCACTTTGGCGAAATTTCCCCTGCGCAGGTTTTCGCGGCCGTGGAATCTTCAGTCGAAAGCAAGCCAGCGCTACGCCGCGCCGCCGACAAATTCTTGTCCGAACTTGGCTGGCGCGAGTTTTCCACACATTTGCTGTTTCATTGGCCCACTTTGGCTGAAGAGAATTGGCGCGCCGAGTTCAACGCCTTTCCCTGGCTCGATGATGAGGCAGGCTTTGTCGCCTGGACGCGCGGCCAAACCGGCTATCCGATCGTCGACGCCGCCATGCGTGAACTTTGGGCCACCGGCTACATGCACAATCGCGCCCGCATGGTGGCGGCGTCTTTTCTCATCAAGCACCTGCTCATCGACTGGCGCCGTGGCGAGCAATGGTTCTGGGACACCTTGCTCGATGCCGATCTCGCCAATAATGCCGCCTCTTGGCAGTGGGTGGCCGGCTCGGGCGCGGATGCTTCGCCCTATTTCCGCATCTTCAACCCAGTCACCCAGGGCCAACGCTACGATGCCGATGGCGGCTATGTGCGCCGTTGGGTTCCGGAACTGGCCCGACTCCCCGATAAGCATATCCACGCGCCCTGGACCGCTGACGCCGCCATCTTAAAGGCCGCCGGGGTGGAACTGGGGGGCGTCTATCCGCGTCCTATTGTTGATCACGCTGAGGCGCGCGCCCGGGCGTTGGCGGCGTTTGCCGAGCTCTGATCCATGCGTGCGTCCGCGCCGTATCGGGAACGCACATGACAGAACTTTCCAGCCTCGCATCCAGCGCCTATATTACCGCCATGCCTAGCGGTTCTCCCGCAGAACCCGCCCGTGCGACGGCCTCGGCTATCGCTGCCCTTAGGGCGCCGGCGCGCGCGAAGGCGGTGATGTTTGCGCTGCTCCAACTCAAGGGCGGCGCGATAGACCTAACTTTACCGGATGAGCGGCGCCTGCGTTTCGGCGAGGCCGAGGGTTCCGCGCCAGTTGATTTGAAGATCAACACCTATGCCTTCGCCAAGCGTGTGCTGCGCAGTGGCGATATCGGCTTCGCCGAGGGGCTTATCGCCGGCGAATGGGAAAGCAGCGACCTGCCTGCCCTTCTCACCCTGCTTGCCGCCAATGTGGATCGCTTCACCCGGCTGCTCGAGGGCGGCCCGATCGGCAAGATCACCAACTGGGTTCGTCATCTCACCAACGCCAACACGCGCGCCGGCGCGCGCCGCAACATCCTGGCGCATTACGATCTGGGCAACCGCTTCTACGAGGCGTGGCTCGATGGTTCGATGACCTATTCCGCCGCCCGGTTTGATCAGGCCCGCGATCTCGAAGCCGCGCAGATCGCTAAGTACAAAGCCCTGGCCGATCATATCGACCTCCAGCCGGGCGAGCATGTGCTCGAGATTGGCTGCGGCTGGGGCGGCTTCGCGGAATACGCGGCGAAGGTGCGCGGCGCGCGCGTCACTGGCATCACCATCAGCGATGAGCAACTGGCCTACGCCCGCGCCCGCATGGAACGCGCCGGGGTGTCTGATCGCGTCAGCATCCTCCGCTGCGACTACCGTGACATTGAAGGCCAGTTCGACAAGGTCGCGTCGATCGAAATGTTCGAGGCCGTGGGGGAAAAATACTGGCCGGTCTATTTCGCCAAGATCGCCGAGGTGCTGAAGCCCGGCGGGCGCGCGGGCCTGCAGATCATCACCATAAAGGACGATTTGTTCCAACAGTATCGCCGCCGCGCCGATTTCATT
Organism: Hyphomonadaceae bacterium; assembly: GCA_016791325.1. Lineage (GTDB taxonomy): Bacteria > Pseudomonadota > Alphaproteobacteria > Caulobacterales > Aquidulcibacteraceae > Vitreimonas. The sequence continues at coordinate 1,293 of JAEUMU010000002.1, read as the reverse complement.
CAGCGCTACGTGTTCCCGGGCGGCATGCTTGTCAGTCTCGAGCGGCTCAAGGAAGAAACCGCGCGTGCTGGCTTAGCTTGGCGCAAGGCGGAGGCGTTCGGCCAATCCTACGCGGACACGCTGGCCGAATGGGCGCGACGTTTCGCCGGCAAATGGGAGCAAATCCGCGCCCTGGGCTTCGATGAGCGTTTCAGAAGGCTCTGGTTGTTCTACCTGGGCTATTGCGAGGCCGGATTCCGCACGGGCCGCACCGATGTGGTCCAATTGGCGCTGGCTAAACCCTGAGTGAGCCCTGACCCGGGTTGAAGCCGGTCTCCGCCGGGCCTAGCCTCCCACGTCATGACCCAGCACCCCGATCCCACGGTCAGCCCGGCTTGGCTCGCAGAGCGCATTGGCGCGCCCGATATCCGCATCCTCGACGCTACTTGGTTCATGCCCGCGGACCCGCGTGACGCCAAAGCCTTGTTCGCCGAACGCCGCATTCCCGGCGCGCAATTCTTCGATATCGACGAAATCGCCGACACCACGTCCGATCTTCCGCACATGCTGCCTTCGCCCGAGAAATTCGCTTCGCGCATGCGCAAGCTCGGCATCGGCGATGGCGCGCGCGTGATCGTCTATGACAGTCACGGCCTCTTCTCCGCCGCGCGCGTTTGGTGGACCTTCCGGGTCATGGGCCACGATGATGTGGCGGTTTTGGATGGCGGCTTTCCCGCTTGGGAGCGCGCCGGCTACGCCATCGAGACCGGGCCGCCAGCGAAGCCGCAAGAGCGCCATTTCACGCCCCGCCTGCGCACAGATCTGGTGCGCGATCTGGGTGATATGAAGAAGCGCGTCGGCGAAGCGCGCGGTCCGATCTTTGATGCGCGTCCCGCCCCCCGCTTCCGTGGCGAAACCGCGGAGCCTCGCCCTGGCTTGCGCTCTGGCCACATGCCTGGCGCGGCCAACGTGCCCTCCGCCTCGCTGATTAGCGAAACCGGCGAACTGAAATCGGCGGCGGAGTTGGCGCAGATTTTCGCCGCCGCCGGCGCTGACACCAGCCAGCAGGCCGTTTGCACGTGTGGCTCAGGCATTACCGCCGCGTTGATCGCGCTTGCGCTCGCCCGGTTGGGGCGCTGGGACGCCGCCGTCTATGATGGCTCCTGGGCCGAATGGGGCGCCCAGCCAGACACTCCCGTCACGACCGCGCCCTGATGAGCGCCGGCAAACCCGATCTTTCCAACCTGCACATCGACACGCGCCTAGTTCTCGCGGGGCGCGATCCATCGCGCGCCGAGGGCGCCGTCAATCCAC
>JAEUMU010000188.1 GCA_016791325.1 Hyphomonadaceae bacterium | reverse complement strand
TCCTTACTCGGCGGGGCTGCGCCAGCGGCAAGGCGCCTGGACAGAATCCGCGATCGCTGAATTCATCTTGCGCCCTGAAGCCTTCGCGCCGGGCAGCGACATGCCGTCAACGCCGCTCTCGCCACCGGGGGCTCAGCGTGTCGCCGCTTACCTCGCGACGACGCGCGGCGGCGGCGAAAGTCAACACACCGCGGGCAGCGCGACACCGAATACGCCGTCGCGCTAAATCACTCAGGCCGCGGCGGCGCTCAGGGCGGTGTAGCGCTTCAAGTGGAAGTCGACGTTGCCAAACGTGGCGTCGAGCATCGAGACGCGCTTAAAATAGTGCCCCACGCGCATTTCGTCGGTCACGCCCATGCCGCCGTGAATTTGGACGGCGGCCTGGCCCACAAACCGGCCGTGCTTGCCGATCGAAACCTTCGCAGCGGAGACCGCGCGGGCGCGCTCCGCGTCACTTTCTGCGAGCTTGATGGTCGCACGCAGGGCGATGGAATAGCTTTCCTCACTGGCCATGAACATATCGACCATGCGGTGCTGCAGGACTTGAAAATCGGCAATGGCGCGGCCGAACTGTTTGCGCTGCTTGGCGTATTCGCGGGTTAGATCTGTCATCATCCGCATGCAGCCGACGGCTTCGCTGCAATAGGCGGCATTGGCTTCATCGATGATGCGTTCGATCAGCGGTGCGGCGGCGTCCGCTTCGCCCAGCAGCGCCTCGGCGCCTACGCTGACATTCTCAAAATACACTTCCGCGGCACGCGTGCCGTCAATAGTCGGATAGTCGCGCGTGGACACGCCCTGGGCGCTCTTCGGCACAAGAAAGAGGGAAACGCCCCTCGCGTCCCGCTGGGCGCCGCCGGTGCGCGCGGTGACGAGGAGATAGTCCGCCTGCGGCGCCCCGAGAACCACCGCCTTCTGGCCATTGATGACATAGCCGGCCCCGCTCTTTTTGGCGGTCGTGGCCACATCGGTCAGCGTCCATCGGCTCTTGGGCTCAGCCTGGGCGAAGGCGATCACGCGCTCACCGGCGGCGATGGCGGTGAGATGTTCTTCCTTCTGCGCGGCCGCGCCTGCGTAGTTGAGCGCGCCAGCGCCGATCACCACCGTTGGCACGTAGGGTTCGACCACCAGCGCCTTGCCAAACTCTTCCATGACGACGCTCACATCGATGGGCCCGCCGCCGAGACCGCCCTGCGCTTCGGGCAGCGGCGCTGCGAGCAGGCCCAGTTCTGCGAAAGTAGCCCAATTGGTTTTCCAGGCCTCATCATTGGCGAGCGCGGCGCGGCGCTTATCGAAATCGTATTGGCCGGCCGCCCACTTCGCGATCGAGTCGCGGAGCATGTTCTGTTCGTCAGTGTAATCGAAATTCATCGGAGCGTTTCCCGGTTTCTTGTTATTCGCGCCGCCGCCTCAGAGGCCCAGCACCATCTTGGCGATGATGTTGCGCTGGATCTCGTTGGAGCCGCCATAAATCGAAGCTTTGCGCCAGTTGAAATAAATCGGCGCGGCCGCGCCCGCATAGTCCGGCCCAACAGCGAATTCGTTATCGCCGAGGGCGCGGGGGAAAGGCTGGGCGTAGTTGCCGACGGCTTCGAGCGTGAGCTCGGTGAGGCGCTGCTGAATCTCGGTGCCTTTGATTTTGAGCAGCGAGCTTTCCGGCCCAGGCCCGCGCCCCGCCTGCTCACGCGCGAGCGTGCGCAACTCGGTCATTTCCAAGGCGGTGAGATCAATTTCAAGCTCCGCAAGTTTGCGGCGGAAATCCTCATCCTGGATCAGCGGCGCGCCATTATCGCCCAGTTCGGCTTTGGCGATCGCCTTCAGACGCTCGACATTGCGCTTTGAACGGGCGACGCCGGCAATGCCGGCGCGCTCGTGCGCCAACAGGAATTTTGCACAGGTCCAGCCCTTGTTCTCCTCATGAATGCGCTGATCTACGGGCACTTTCACATTTTCCAGGAAGACGTCATTCACCTCATAGCCGCCATCGAGCAGCTTGATCGGGCGCACGGTGACGCCGGGCGATTTCATGTCGATCAACAGGAAGCTGATGCCTTCCTGCTGCTTGGCGTTGGGATCAGTGCGCACCAGGAAGAAACCCCAATCGGCGTATTGGCCGAGCGTGGTCCAGGTTTTTTGACCGTTGACGATGTAATGGTCGCCCTCGCGCACGGCGCGCGTTTTCAACGATGCGAGATCGGAGCCTGCGCCTGGCTCGGAATAGCCTTGGCACCACCAAACCTCGCCGGAGAGGATGCCGGGCAGAAAGCGTTGCTTTTGCTCCGCCGTGCCGAACGTGTAGATGACGGGGCCCACCATCGAAACGCCGAATGGCAGCGGCGGAATGGTTTCGGCGCGGGCGTTTTCTTCAAGCCAGATATAACGCTGTGTCGCCGTCCAGCCGGTGCCGCCGTATTCTTTCGGCCACGCCGGCGCCGACCAACCCTTCTTTCCGAGAATTTTGTGCCAGGCGAGGAAATCCTCTTTGGACAAATCTTCGCGCAGCACCCGGCCCTTCAGGTGCGCGGGATAATTGGCGTCGATAAATGCGCGCACTTCGTCGCGAAATGCGATTTCTTCGGCCGAGAAATTGAGATCCATGTCACGCCCGCCTTAGACGCGCGCGAGGATCGCGCGCGCGGGCCGCAACTATAGAGCGCCGCGTGGTCCTATCAACTCAGCGTCGGGAATTCGCTTGCCGCTGCGGCGCCTCAAAGGTTCTCCACGCGCGGCCAGTTCGGCGGTCTCGCGCTGCACTGACGCCACGGTAGGTGCGGCGGTTGTCGGCTGGGTGATTTGCGGGAGTTCGATGCGTTCGCGGACCGCGCGGCGCGAGTCATCAAGTTGGCACTCTTCAGTAGTTTCAGCCGCGTTCGCCAGAGGCATTGTTGCGACGGAAAAAAGCCCAACCATGGCCCAAAGCTTCATCGTCCCTCTCCCTCCGAACGGGCGCACGCGGCGCCAGACGAACCTCGCGGTTCATGCGCGGCGCAAGGCGCTAGCTTCTCCGCCATCCGGCCACTGACACTAACCCCATCAGCTGCGGATTCGATGTTCACGCCTTCGCGAGCGGTGAACGGCGGCGCTGCGCGCATCTCTCCTCCATGCGCTTCCCAGGTGGATGCACGGCGACGCCTATTTGGATGCGGCGCGGCCCGATAGATCTTCCCGAGCGGGAAGTTAGTGGTGTTATTATCGATAGTCAATGCGTCCTTATTGTAAAACAACAATCACACTCGAGCGCTTGCAGCGCACGGCGCGCCTGCTACGGCTAAAGGCGTGAAGCCAGAAATCTCCTCCCCGTGCGTGCGGGTTTGCGCTGTGGATGGGCGAAGCGGCCAATGCATCGGCTGTCGGCGCACCCTGCACGAAATCGCCACTTGGAGCCGGCTCAGCGAGGCAGAGCGCCTGGCCATCATGGCCGCGCTGCCCACCCGCACGGCCGCGCGCTAGCTAAACGCTTCTCGCAGCATATTGAGCGCAACCAGCGCCAACAGCACAGCGAAGGCTCTCTTTAGCGTCGCCTGCGGCAGGCGATGCGCGAGACGCGCGCCGAACGGCGCAGTCAGCGCCGTGAGCGCCGCCAGCACCACGAAACCCGGCGCATTGACGAAACCCAGCGACCAAGGCGGCAAGCCCTCGCGGCCCCAGCCGGCGATGATGTAGCCCAGCGCGCCGGGCACAGCGATCGCCGCACCGAAGCCGGACGCCGTCGCCACCGCCTGGTGGATGGGCCGCCCGCACAAGGTAATGATCGTCACCCCGAACGCCCCCCCGCCGATGCCCATCATGGCGGACAGCACGCCGATGCCCCCCGCCACGCCAGCGCGCGCCGCCCCGCGCGGCAAATCCCCAAACAAGCGCCAATCCGGCCGGCCCAAGCCCATTTGCAACGCAATTAGAAGCAGGCCCGAGCCAAACACCATCATCAGCGCCTGCGTGCTGGAAGCGCCCGCGAGCGCCGCACCCGCCAGCGCCCCAGCCGCGATCCATGGCGTCCAGCTTCGCAGCACCGTGAAATCTACGGCGCCGGCCTTGGCGTGCGCCGCCAAGGACCGCCACGACGTCGCGATGATGGTGGAAAGCGAGGTGGCGACCGACACATGCATGCGCACACTTTCATCCACCTCAAGCGCGCCGAGCACGAGGTAAAGCGTCGGCACCAGCACGGCGCCGCCGCCGATGCCAAAAAGCCCGCCGACAAAACCCGCGAACAAGCCGGCAGCGCCAAGCGCCACAAAAAACAGGAGCAGGTCAGCGCTCATGCGACGCGCGCGGCGTGTTCGCCCACATGCGCCAAGGCGCGCAGCACGACATCAGCGCCCGCCCCACGGCGCACGCCCTCTTGCGACAAGGTTCGCCGCCACAACCGTCCGCCAGGCACGCCATTGAACAAGCCCAGCATGTGGCGCGTCATGGCATGCAGCGGCGTCCCTTCGCGCAGTCGCGCTTCGATGTAAGGCAAGAACTGCATTACCGCGTCCCGCGCGCTGGACGCCGGCGCGGACGCATCAAACAGCAACGGATCGACGCCTAAGAGCATCGCGGGGGTCTGATACGCCGCCCGCCCCAGCATGACGCCATCCAGCGTCGCGCCTTCGACGCGCGCATGCTCAAGATCGCGCAGGCCGCCGTTGAGTATGATCTCCAGCTCTGGCCGCTCGCGCTTCAACGCGCGTACCAAGGCGTAATCGAGCGGAGGCACATCGCGGTTCTCCTTTGGCGAAAGCCCCTTCAGCCAGGCCATCCGCGCGTGCACGATAAAGGCGCCGCATCCAGCGCGCGCGGCGGCCTCCACCAACGCGAACAGCGCTTCGCGCGGCTGCTGATCATCGACGCCGATGCGGCATTTGATGGTCACTGGAACGTGCGGCGCAGCTTCTTGGGCAGCGTCCCAGAGGGCGGCGACCAGATCAGGCTCGCGCATCAGGCAAGCGCCGAAACGCCCCGCTTGCACCCGGTCAGACGGACAGCCGATGTTCAGATTGATTTCGCAATAGCCCGCCTCGGCGCCGATGCGCGCCGCTTGCGCCATTTTGGCCGGCTCGCTGCCGCCGAGCTGCAAAGCAACCGGCTGCTCCAGCGCATCAAAGCCAAGCAACCGCTCGCGATCGCCATGGATGACCGCATCCGCCGTCAGCATCTCGGAATAGAGCAAGGCGTGGCGCGTCAAGGTGCGATGGAACGCCCGGCAACGCCTGTCCGTCCAATCCATCATGGGGGCGACGCAGAAGCGGCGGGAGGGGGAAGCAGGGTGAGGCACGGGCGCAAGGCGTTGGAATGAGGACGCCCTTAGCCCAGATCGCCGCGGCCTCCAATGGCCGGCGCGGAGCTGAATCAGGGGAATGCGCGCGTTTCGTGCAGCCAGCGATTCATATCGCCTTCGCGCACCACGCGGCCTGGCGTGCCGACGGGCTCGGCGTCGCCGGAGGTGAGCAAGCCGATCAGCGCGTCGTCACCGGGGATGCGCGCGATCGCGCGTCGTCCATCCGGGCAGCGCCCGATCACCACCCCGAATGCGGGCGCGCCGCGGCGATCATAAATCACCGTGTATGTTTCGATGCGTGCGGGGCCTGCATAGGCCTCGTCCAGTGGCGGCGCCGTCCCGCGCACGGCATCTGCTTGGCTTTGGCAATCATAATCTTGCGGAAACACGCCCGCCGGCTGAGGATTGCGCGTCAGCATGATGGCGTGGTTATGCGTCGCGAACCCGCCATTGGCGAAGAGCAAGCCGTTGACGCCAGAACGACGCAACGCAGCAACCATGCTCGCTGCCGCGTGCGTCATGTAATTGGCGATGGGGCCGCCGCCGAATGTCAAACCTCCGAAGACGCTGGCGGGACGCTCCGCCGGCCACCCGATGACGCGGCGCGCCATCTTCGGCACACAGGGAAAGCAGGAATAGAGCTCGATCCAGTCAATCGCATCGACGCTCAGTTCGTTGAGCTGCAACGTTCGCTCGAGCGCAACCTTCATGCTGGGGGAATGCGCGAAATCAGCGCGCACGAGCGGATCATCGTGTTCGTGCGCCGCAGCGCCGCGGCCTACGTAAATCAGCCGCGAGTCTGGCACGCCGAGCTCACGCGCCACCGCCAGCGAAGACACGATCATCGCCGCACCCTGGTTCACAGCTGCGTTCGCGACCATCAGCTTTGTGTACGGAAACGCTATCGGGCGGTTCTCGGGCGAAGGGGTCAAGATCTCCGCGGGGGTCTTCGGCGCTCTGATCCAGGCCGCCTCGTTCGCCGCAGCCACTTGCGAAAACAACGACCAGATCAGCGCGGATTCCGCCTGCGCTTCGGCGAAGCTCTGCCCGTAGGCGGCGCGCGCAGCGTTTTCGTAAAGCGGGTAAACATCGGTGGGCGTGATGAGCCCGTAGCGGTGACGCGGCTCCAGCAGTTTGGGCTTACCCCTGCCGAACGGCCCCGGCGCGGGCGCTGCCTCGCCGGCCTGCGCAGCGGCGGCCTCGGCGAGTTTGCCGGCCGTCCGCAACGCCTCGCCACCGACGATCAGAGCCGCCCGCGCTTCGCCACGGCCGATCGCGTTGGCGGCCTGATTGAGCAGAAGGATTGGACTATCGCCAGTGGGCTGGGCGGTTTCATGGGCGAAGGCGGGCGCTATGCCCAATTCAGTCCCAAGCAATTCGCACAGGCGCCCGCGCAAAGCGGGGAAAGAGATTTGGCGCACGACGCCAAGCCAATCTACGCGCGCCAATGCGCCTTCGCCTGCGTCCGCGCCGGCCATGCGCGCGGCCGCGGCCATCAACCCGAGCGAATCCAACCCCTCCGCCGCACCTGGGCGATCATTTACTTGCCCGACGCCGATCAGGACGGGGATTCTGGAAGCTTCGTCGCTCATGTCGCCCAGCATGGCACAGGCGCCGCGCGCCCGCGAAGGGCCTCACGCTGGGGCGCCCGGCGCCTCTTCCAACGAGATAATCGCCTCGCCGGCCAGCGTCTCTACGCCATCCGGCGTGCGCGCGCGCAACGCCAGCTTAACGGCGCCTGCGTCGCGTGACGCCACAGTGGCGGAGCAGATGAGGCTCGTGTTGACCGGCGTGATCGCCACAAACCGCACATTCCAGGATCTAAGCGCCGACGCATCGGCGAAATTCTGCACGTAGCGCGCCAGATACGCCATTGAGAGCATGCCGTGCGCAAACACATCGTCCATTCCAGCGCGCTTGGCGAAGTCGATGTTGATGTGAATGGGGTTGTGATCCCCTGAGGCGCCAGCGAACAGCGCAAGCACAGTGCGCGTGATCGGGCCGTAGGTGCGCTCGGGCAGAGCCGCGCCCACGGGCGCATTCGTGAGCAAGGTCGCGTCAGCCATTACGTACAACGATGACGGACCTGAGCTTCACGCACAGTTCATCGTTTTGATTCACCGCCTCGTTTGCGGCTACGATAAACTCCAAGGCGCCGTTCTTCTTGGCGTAGATGTCGACGATCTCCGTCGATATGGTGATGACGTCGCCCGCGTAAATCGGGTTGAAATACTCAAAACTCTGCTCGCCATGCAGCACGCGGCTGATCGGCACGCCAAGCACCTCCAGATAGCTTGGCGCGGTCTGCGCAAGCAGATTGATTGAGAAGGCGAAAGTCGGCGGGGCGGGGATGGCGCGGTGGCCGGCGGCTTTGGCGGCGGCGGCATCGACATAGATGGGGCTTTTTTCGCCGGTGGCTTTGGCGAACAGGCGCAACTGCCCAGCTTCGACATGGACGTGCGCAGGCTTGCTGCGCCAGCCGATATGGCTCCTGTCAATCACGCCGCGCCCCAGCCCTACGCCTCTGGATTGCCCGCGCTTCCACCGCGCCGTCAATTGGGGCGTGTGCGCGGCCCCATCATGCGGCGCCATCCCACCTTACTCCATCGCCGCCTTCCGATCGGCCGCCGGACCTCCGCTGCGGGCCGAGCTAGCCGCCCCCTGGGGCCGGAGTGTGCCTTTTGCGCATCCGCTAAGGCCAAAATGATCACATTACTCATGAGTATGTTCCTCGACCCTCTTGTTGAATGACCTTCTTTGTGGTCAATTTCCGACCACAAGGGGAACTGCGGGCCGCCGGCCTAGCCACGCCAAGTGGTGAAAGCGGCGGCGAACGAGGCCCATACGGGGAGGAAAGCTGTGTCGAAGAATTCATTCATGAGCGCCGCATCGCGCATGGCTTATGCGTTCGTGTCCGTCCTGGCGGTCACGGCCGGCAACGCCAACGCTCAGCAAACAGAGGCCCCGCGCGCAGACGCCGCCTCCAACAACGAAATCATCGTCACCGCGCGGAAGACTGAAGAGCGCCTGATCGACGTGCCCGCGGCGGTTTCCGTCGTCACTAATCAGACAATCGAGAACGCTCAAATCTCCAACCTCTCGGACATCTCCTCACTTATCCCCAACGTGCGCGCCTCGGAGGGTTCGCTTTCGCCGGGCTTCACCATTCGTGGCATCAGTTCCGCCAGCGGCGGCGACGCGGGCTTCCCGCCTGCAGTCGGCGTTTATGTCGATGAAGTTTTCCTTGGCCGCGATCGCGCCTTCAACACGGTGCTCGCCGATATCGAGCGCGTGGAAGTGCTGCGGGGGCCCCAGGGCACACTCTACGGGAAGAACACGATCGCCGGCACGATCAACGTCATCACGCGCCGTCCGGGCGACGAATTCCGCTTCAACGCCGACGCCCAGCTCGGCAATTACGATTATCAGCAGTTCCGCGCCAGCATCAGCGGCCCGATCATTCCCGGCGTTCTGGCGGCCGGCGTCACTGCGATTTCGCGTGAACGCGACGGCTACATTCGTAACGCGACGACAGGCCAAGATCTGAACAATATCGACGCCGAAGGCTATCGCGCCACGGCGGTGTTCACGCCCAGCAGCGCGCTGACGGTGGTTCTGGCCGGGGACTATTACCAGCAGAGCGACATCACCGCGATGGAGACATGGCGCGCGGTATTGCCGCCTATCGCGCCATTCAACACCGTGCCCGCGCAATTCCCCACCGATCGCGTCGTCAACCACAACACGCTGAGCTTCGCCGAGCGCGAAATCTGGGGCGGGTCGCTGCGGGTCGAGTACGATATCTCGCCCAATCTGCAGTTCACCTCCATTACCGCCAGCCGGGAATACACCTCTGACGGCCAAGATGATTCCGACGGCTTGCCGCTGGATCAATTCAATGTCGGCCGTGTCGAGAATACGGACAATTTCAGCCAGGAATTCCGCCTCTCCTATGCCGGCCCTGGCGCGCTCGACTGGATCGCCGGCGTCTATTACTATTCGGAGGACATTGAGAGCTTGCGCCGCATCCGCGTCGGCCCGCAATTCCCGATCGTTCTGCTCAATCCGCTGGCGCCGCCGCTGCCGCCGACCTTCGTCGAGACAGCGCGCACCGACGCCTACCTCACCGACGAAGCCTGGGCTGTTTATGGGTCGTTCAACTACGACTTGACCGACCAGCTCACACTTTCCGGCGGGCTGCGCTACACGGATGAAGAGCGCACGGTGAACTACCGCCAGTACGCGACGCAAGTGACCCCGTTCAACATTGTCAGCTTGTTCGCGATCAATGTGCCGCCGCTGCGCGATAGCCGCCAAGACGCCGAATGGACTGGCGATCTGAGCCTGCGTTACAGCTTCAGCTCAGACACGGTGGGCTACATCCGCTATGCGCGCGGCTTCAAGGCCGGCGGCTTCTTGGCGGAGGTGCTTTCTCCGCCGCCCTTCACACCCCCGAGCAGCATCGACTTCGCGCCGGAGTTCGTGAATTCCTATGAAGCCGGGTTCCGCACCACGCTCGTCGGCGGGCGGCTCACGATCGACCTCTCGGCCTATTATCTCGACTTCACCGACAAGCAAGAGAAGGTGAACACCGGGATCTCCTACATCATCAGCAACGCTGCTGAAGCGGAAAGCCAGGGCTTCGAGGGTGAGTTCACATTCCGGCTGACGGACTATCTGACGCTCAGCGGCAGCTTTGGCTTCCTGGACGCGCAATACACGTCGTTCCCGAACGCCGGCGGTCTGGGCGTGAGCTTCTCCGGGCGCGACCTTGTCAGCTCGCCGCCTTTCTCGGGCCAAGTGGCGCTGCAATATGACGGGCCTTCTGGCATCGCCGATGGCGTCAACCTGTTCGCCCGCGCCGAGGTTGTCCATTCCGACGCCCTGTTCACTGACACGGCCAATAGCGTGACGTTGCAACAAAACGCCTACGACCTCGTGAACGCCCGCATCGGCCTCTATAACGGCCATGTCGGCGCCTATCTGTGGGGCCGCAACCTCACAAACGAGGACATTATCGGCGGCGGCGTGCAGGTGTTCTCCGTCATCACCCGCAGCATCAATATCCCGCGCACCTATGGTATTGAACTGCGCTACCAGTACTAAGCGTTCGGCCGCGCCCTTCGGGGCGCGGCCCCTCGTTCCCCGGGAGCCGACGTGACACAATCGGTGCACTACACCGCCGAGCATGAGCTTTTTCGCACCTCTGTTCGCCGCTTTCTCGAGAGCGAATGCCTGCCCCACATCGATCGCTGGCGGACCCAAGGCAAAATGGATCGTGACATCTGGCTGAAGGCGGCGGCAGGCGGGTTCATCTGCACGAAGGTCTCGCCGGACTACGGCGGCGGCGGCGGCGATCTCTGGCACTGCGCCATCGTACTCGAAGAGCAGACCCGCCTAGGCCTTGCGGAACTCACCTTCTATCTGCACAGCGACATCATCGCGCCCTACATCGAGCTCTACGGCACCGATGCGCAGAAGCAGCGCTATCTGCCGCCGATGTCTCGCGGCGAGGTTATCACCGCCATCGCCATGACAGAGCCGGGCGCCGGGAGCGACCTGCAAGGCATCTCCACGCGCGCCCGGCGCGAGGGCGATCACTACCTTCTGACCGGCCAGAAGGTTTTCATCAGCAACGCGCAGAACGCTGAGTTGATCGTCGTCGCGGCCAAGACCGATGCCGACGCCGGCGGCAAGGGCATCTCGCTGTTCTTGGTAGAAACACAAGGGGCGGAAGGCTTTCGCCTGGGCCGCAACCTAAAGAAGATTGGTTGTAAGGCCCAGGATAGCTCTGAACTCTTCTTCGACAATGTGCGGGTCCCCGCAGAGAATCTTTTGGGCGGCGTTGAGGGACGCGGCTTCGTGCAACTGGTGCAGCGCCTGCCCGAAGAGCGTTTGATTATGGCCGTATCGGCGGTGGCCAGTGCGGAGGCGGCGGTGGAGGAAACCATCGCCTACACCAAAGAGCGCATCGTGTTCGGCCAGCGCCTGATCGATTTTCAGAACACGCGCTTCAAGCTGGCGGAAGCCAAGACAACCGCAACCATCGCCCGCGCCTATCTCAACCGTTCGATCGACCGCTTCATCGAGGGCGACTTCGACGCGACGGACGGCGCCATGGTCAAATGGTGGACCACGGAGCGTTGCTTTCAGGCGATCGACGAGTGCCTGCAGCTCCACGGCGGCTACGGCTACATGCAGGATAGTTCAATCACCCGCCGCTACGCTGACATGCGCCTGGGCCGCATCGCCGGGGGCACGAACGAGATCATGAAAGATCTGATCGGGCGTACCCTATGAACAAGCATGCGCCTCCTCCGCGCCCGCCGCAGTCGGCGCTGCCGTTTGGCGAAGAACACCAACTGCTGCGCAAGACCGCGCAGCGCTTCTTCGAGCAAGAGTGCGTCCCGCACCGCGAAGACTGGGAAAAAGCCGGCATGGCGCCCGACTCAATCTGGCGCCGCGCGGGGGAGCTCGGGCTCTTGTGCATGTCGATTCCGGCGGAGTATGGCGGCGGCGGCGGCGACATTCTTCACTCGATCGTGCTGATCGAGGAGCAGGCCAGATCGGGTTGCGCGTCGCCCATGCTTTCGCTGCACAATGACGTCGTGGCGCCCTACCTGCTCCATTATGGGCGCGAAGATCAGAAGCACCACTACCTGCCGCGCATGGCCAGCGGTGAGTTGATCGGCGCGGTGGCGATGACGGAGCCGCAATCGGGCAGCGATTTGCGCGGCATCCGCACCACCGCGACACGCGAAGGCGATCATTGGCGTGTCAGCGGCCGGAAGACGTTCATCTCGCATGGATGCACAGCCGGCTTGATTGTGCTGGCGGCGAAAACGCGGGGCGAAGGCAGCGACGAGCGCATTAGCCTCTTCTTGGTCGAAACCGCCGGGCTGCATGGCTTTCATGCCAGCCAGCCCCTTCACAAGCTCGGCCAAGGCGCTGCCGACACCGCCGAACTCGCATTCGACAACGTGAAGCTGCCGCTTAACGCCCTGCTCGGTGAATCCACCGGCGCAGGCTTCCAGCAACTCACCGCGCGGCTGGTTGAAGAACGGTTGATGACGGGCGCAGCCGCCGTTGCGCTCATGGATGCGGCGATTGAAGCCACCGTGGCGTACGTCAAGGAACGCCGGGCGTTCGGCCAACGTGTGATGGATTTCCAGAACACGCGCTTCAAGCTCGCAGAGGCGCGCACAGAAGCCACCGTGGCCCGCACCTTCCTTGAATCTTGCGTGCTGCAGTTCCTGAACGGCGCGTTGAGCCCGGCCGAAGCCGCCATGCTCAAATATTGGACCACCGATCTCCAGTGCAGCATCGTTGATGCCTGTGTCCAGCTGCACGGCGGCTACGGCTACATCCTGGATTATCCGATCGCGCGCATGTGGTGCGACAGCCGCATCGCCAAGATCTACGGCGGCGCGAACGAAATCATGAAAGAAATCATCGGACGGTCTTTATGAGCTTGAACGACGCCAGTTCATCCGGCCGCACCGAGGCGAAGGCCGGCGTCAGCGTGAGCGTGGACACCCACGGAATCGCCCACCTGACGCTGACGCGGAAGGATCAGGTCAACGCGATCGACCATTCGCTAGCCGCTGGGCTGCGGGCGGCCGTCAGCGACTTGTGCGGCCGCCGCGATCTACGTGCGATTCTGATGAGCGGTCGCGGGCGCGCCTTCAGCGTCGGCGGCGATCTCAAGAGCTTCGCCCACGAAGGGCCGAACGCACCGCGCTACGTTCGCGGCATCATCACCGATCTTCACGCCGCCATCAATCAACTGGTGGACGCGCCCGCGCCGGTGATCTGCGCTGTGCATGGCTCGGCCGCCGGCGCGGGGCTCGGCCTTGCTCTTAGCGCCGACATCGTGATTGCAGCGGAAGACGCCAAGTTCTTGATGGCCTACACCGCCGCAGGCGTGACCCCCGATGGCGGCACGACGTGGATCTTGCCTCGGCTCGTCGGCCTGCATCGGGCGCTTGATCTCACTCTTCGCAATCGCGTGTTGAATGCGCATGAGGCGCGGAATTTGGGCCTTGTCGCAGAAGTGTGCCCACCTGATGCGCTTTCCGCCCACGCCAACGCCATCGCCCAAGAGATGGCTCGCGGGCCGACGGACGCATTCGTGCAAGCGCGCCGCTTGTTGCGTCAGTCCTTCCACACTGCGCTCAACCAACAGCTCGATGACGAAGGCGATACTGTAGTGCGCGCGTTTACTCAGCCGGACGGCCAGGAAGGCGCACGCGCCTTCGCAGAACGGCGGCCGGCCAAATTCACCGGCGCCACCATTCGCGGAAAGGGCGAGGCATG
>JAEUMU010000151.1 GCA_016791325.1 Hyphomonadaceae bacterium | reverse complement strand
GAAGCGTGCGAAGGCGCGGTAAAACTCAGCGACAACACTGCTGCGAACCTATTGCTTCAAATTCAGGGGGCCCCTGAGGGGTTTACACGCCTTCTGCGCGCCGATGGCGATGGCGTTACGCGCTTGGACCGCTACGAGCTGGACTTGAACGATGTCGCCCCAGGTGATGAGCGCGACACTACCACGCCGGAAGCCATGGCGCGGACGCTGAAGCGGTTTCTGCTTGACGATGGCGTGCTGGCGCCGGCGCATCGAGAGAAGCTGATAGGCTGGATGATCGACAGCCCTACCGGCCTGCAGCGTTTACGCGCGGGTTTCCCGGCCTCTTGGCGCGCCGGCGACAAGACTGGAACCTGGAATGGCGAACACAATGCCGCCAACGATGTCGCGATCGCCTGGCCGGCGCCGCATGGCGCGCCGATCATCGTTTGCGCCTATTTGCATCGCAGCACGATCGATGCGGCCGGCCGCAACGCCGCCCACGCCGAGATCGGCCGCATCATCGCCGCAGAATGGGGCTGATGCACATGGCTTGGTTTCGCCTTTTCGCTTGTGGCGAAGATTTCCCGGTGATCATCGACGGTAATGTTGAGATCGTGGGGTTTTACACGACGCGTTATGTTGAGGCGCCCACGCAGGGCGAGGCCGAAGCCATTGCTTCCGAACTGCTGTTTGAGGATGAAGATCTTCAGCCGCCGCCGGGCGATTGGAGCGATTTGCAGCCGCGCATCATATTCGAAGAGGTTGAGCAGGTGGCGGAGCCGCTCGACATTGACGACAACTTCTCCTTCTTCCCTATGGATGAAGAAGACGAGGAGGATTATTGATGGCGAAGAAGGCCACCATCTATCACAATCCTAAGTGCTCCACCTCGCGCCAGGTGCTCGAGATGATTGGGGCGGCGGGATACCAGCCTGAGGTGGTAGAATATCTCAAAGCCGGCTGGACCAAGGCGCAGCTGAAAGAATTGTTCGCCGCCGCGGGCGTCAGCGCGCGTGAGGCCCTGCGCACAAGAGCGCCTGAGGCGGAAGCGCTGGGCCTGCTCGAGGGCAAGGTCAGCGACGCCAAGCTGATCGACGCGATGGTGGCGCATCCAGTACTGGTTGAGCGCCCATTCGTCGTCACCGCGAAGGGAACGCTGCTGGCGCGCCCGAAAGAGCGCGTGCGCGAAATTCTCTGAGCGCAGGGTTTAGCGAGATTGCGCAGCCCTGGGCGCGCCTCTACAGTTGGACGCGTCGGAATAAGGGAACGCGGTGTGAATCCGCGGCTGCGCCCGCAGCTGTAAGCGGCGAGTTCTTCGGCCAAAACCACTGGTGCGGTCCTCTAGAAGGGGGTCAGCCGGGAAGGGGCCGCGAGAGCAAAGACCCGCAAAGCCAGAAGACCTGCCGGCAGAGAAGCCCTTTGGCCCGGGATGTGGCCGTGGAGGTGGCTGTGCGGTGGCTTGTGTGTGCGCTTGCGCTTGGGTTCGCATCTGCGGCGGAGGCCGTCCCGCAGCGTGTGGTGAGCCTGGATTATTGCGCCGATCAGTTCGTGCTAGCGCTCGCCGATCGCGATCAAATCGCGGCGCTTTCGCGCGGCGCCCAGCGGGATGATTCCCATTATCGCGCGCGGGCGCGCGGCATTCGCCAAACCCGGGGCACGCTGGAGGAAGTGCTGGCGCTGCGCCCGGATCTGATTGTGCGCAATTGGGGCGGGCCATGGGATGCGCAAGAAGTCTATGGCCGCTTTGGCGTGCCCGTGCTGCAGGTGGGGGATTCGACTGATTTTGACGCCGCGCGCCTAGACATACGCGAAGCTGCGGCCGCCTTGGGCCAGCGCGCGCGGGGCGAAGCGCTCGTGCGCGATCTGGACGCGCGCCTGCAGCATTTGCGCGCGACCGCGCCGCCGCATCGCGCCGCTGTGATGTATCTCTCTGCCGGCGGCGCGGTGGCTGGGCGTGGCACGCTAATGGATGTGGTGATCACTGAAGCCGGCGGTCGCAATCTGCGGAGCGAGCAGAACTGGGCCGTCTTGCCCGTGGAGCAGTTGGTGCAGACGCCGCCGGCGCTGGTGGCGCTGGGCTTCTTTGATCATGGCCGCACACGCATGAACGCTTGGCGCCCGACGCGCCATGCCGCCGTAACGCGTGCTTTGGCGCACGCGCGAACCATTGAGCTTCCGGTGGCTTCCGTCTCGTGTGAGACGTGGCTAGCGATTGACGCCGCTGAACGCATTCGGGCGGCGTTGCGGCCATGAGCGGGGCGTGGCGCACCTTTCTCTTGCTCGCGCTGCTCAGTGTGGCGGCGCTGGCGGCGAGTTTGTGGTTGGGCCCCGTGGCGCTGTCTGATCCGTTCAGCGCGGATGCGGCCACACGCACCATCGTTTGGGAGGTGAGGCTGCCACGTGCGCTGACAGCTTGGCTTGTGGGCGCGGCGCTTGGCCTTTCCGGTGCGGCGCTGCAAGGGTTGTTGCGCAATCCGCTGGCGGATGCGGGTGTTTTGGGGCTTTCAGGATTTGCGGCGCTCGGCGCTGTGATCGCGTTTGCATTTGGCGTTTCGTTCTTGGCGCCGACGATGGCGATTGTGTTTGCGCTGATTGCTTCCGCTTTGGTGACTGCTTTGGCATGGGCGGCGCGTGGGCCGGCGAGCTTAGCGCTCATTGGCGTGGGCCTTTCCAGCTTCGCCGGAGGGCTCATCGCGCTGGCGCTCAACCTTGCGCCTAACCCTGGCGCGTTGGCGGATCTGGTCAATTGGACGCTGGGATCGGTCGAGGGACGCTCCCTCAATGACGCAGCAATTGTCGGCGTAGCGCTTGGGGTTGGCGGCGCGCTGATTTTCTTCGCGGCGCGCGGTCTGCAGGCGCTTGGCCTAGGGGAAGAGGCGGCGGCGGCGATCGGCGCCAATGTGAACCGCACGCGGCTGCTTGTTGTTCTGGGTGCGGCGGCGTGTGCCGGCGGAGCTACCGCGGTGGCGGGTGTGATCGGATTTGTCGGCGTTGCAGCCCCGCATCTGGTGCGCGCCCTTTCAGGACACGATCCCGCGCGTCTGCTTTGGCCGAGTGCGATGGCCGGGGGCGCGCTTCTGGCGCTCGCCGATGTGGGCGTGAGGCTTCTGCCTACGGATACCGAACTGAAGCTTGGCGTGGCGGCGGCATTGATTGGCGGGCCGCTGTTTGCATTCATCGCAGCGCGCTTGGCGGCGCGTGGGGGTGAAGCATGAGCCTCATCGTGCGAAACGCCAGCGTTGATCTCGGCGCGCGCCGCGTCGTGGACGATGTGTCGATTACACTCGAGGCGGGAGAGATTGTTGCGTTGCTTGGCCCAAATGGCGCTGGCAAGACGAGTTTGATGCGCGCGTGTCTCGGCTTGTTGCCGCTCACTGGCGGGGACGTGTCGTTACAGGGCGTTGATCCGCGGAGGCTGAGCGCACGCTTGAGAGCGCTTCGCGCGGCATACCTGCCGCAGCGGCCGCAGGCGGTTTGGCCGGTCAGCGTAGCGAGTCTTGTCGCGCTTGGCCGTTTTGCGCACGGCGCGGCCCCGGATCGCCTGTCGCCGCGCGACCAGGCGGCGGTCGATGCGGCTCTGGAAGCGTGCGGATTGAGCGATCTGCGCGACAGACGAATGGACCACATATCCGGCGGCGAAAAGGCGCGCGCCCACCTTGCACGCGCCCTGGCGCAGCAAGCGCCAATTCTTGTGCTGGACGAGCCAAGCGCTGGGCTCGATCCAGCGCAAGCTCTGGGCATGGCGCATATCTTGCGCGCGCGGGCCGCAAGCGGCGGCGCCGTGCTGTTCTCCACGCACGACGTGGCGCTCGCGGCCGGCATCGCTGATCGCGTGGTACTGATGCGCAGCGGGCGAGTAATGGCCGCTGGCGCGGCGGAACAGGCGCTCACGCCCGATGCGCTGGCGGCGGCCTATGGCCGGTCAGGGCGGCTAACACGCGTGGATGGGGGCTACGCTGCGGTGTTCACAGCTTGAACGCGCCGCTCTGAATTTCCGCGTAGAGCGCAGGCGTGATGGGAACGTAGGTTTGCTGCTCTGGGTGTAGGAAGAAGAGCGCGTGTTCGGTCTTGGCGGGATCGAATCCATCGCGCACCAAATCCACTTTTCTGTATTTGAACGTGCCCGTGGTTTCGATTGCAGGCTGCAAACGCACGAAGATCGGGCGCGCATAACTTGGCAGTTCGCGGATGACGAAGGCGCCGAGGCGCGCGATGGCGAAATCATCGCCCGGCGTTATGGCCGCCATGCCCGCGCGGCCGTCCAGCTTGTCGATCTTGGCGCCATAAACGTTTGCCTCCGCGACGCCCGGGAAGCGCGCCAGCGCTTCGGCGACCTCGGTAGTGGAGACATTCTCACCCTTCCAGCGGAAGGTGTCGCCGATGCGATCGACAAAGTAAAAATAGCCTTCGCGGTCCTGGCGCATCAGGTCGCCGGTGCGGAACCAGGCGTCGCCCCGCTCGAACACGTCGCGCAGCACTTTGCGCTCGCTGGCCGCCTTATCAGCGTAGCCCGTATAATTGTGGCGTGCATCGTCCTTGATGAGGCCAATGGCTTCGCCGGGCTCGCCGGTTTCGCATTCCTGGCACAGACCATCTTGTCCGCGCACGGGTTGTTCGGTTTCGACGTCAAACTTGACCAGTCGAACCGAAAAGTTTCGGCGCAAATAGCGGGGTACGCGGCCGATGGCGCCTGGATGGCCGTCGAAATTGAACATCGACACATTGCCCTCGGTGGAGCCGTAGAATTCCAGGATGTGCTTCACGCCGAAGCGCCCCTGAAATTCCGCCCAAACCTCCGGGCGCAGCCCGTTGCCGAAGGCTAGGCGAAGCGCGTGCGCCTGGTCTTTTGCATGCGACGGTTGATTGACGAGGTAGCGGCAGAGTTCGCCGATATAGACGAATATGGTGCAGCCATGGTCCGCTACGTCATCCCAGAAATGGGTCGCTGAGAATTTGCGCCGCAGGACGATGGTGGCGCCGTTCAGCAACGCTGCACCGACGCCACAAAGGCCGCCCGTGGAATGATAGAGCGGCAAGGCGCAGTAGAGCTTGTCCTCCGCGCGCGCGCTGGTGGCGCCGGCGAAGGCGCGCATATAGAGCTGCGCGCGCATGTGCGTGATCTTCGCCGCTTTGGGCATGCCGGTGGTGCCCGAAGTATAAATGTAGAGCGCAACGTCGCGCGCTTTGAGGCCTGCCCGCAGACTGCTGCTGGGGCGCTCCGGCGCTAGCTTTGGCGTGCGCAGATCAAGCGCGCGATGATCTTCGCTCGCTGGCCGATCGATAACCCAGACGGTGAGGGGGCGGGCCAAGCCGGCGCGTATGGTGCCAAGCGCCGTGGCCGTTTCGGCGTCGGTGATGACGTGAGCGGCGCCGGAGATGGATAGGCAGTGCGCCAAGGCGGCGCCTGCGAGATTGTTGTTTATCAGCGCCGACGCCACGCCGATTTTTGCAAGCCCGGCCCAGGCGGCTACGTATTCGCAACAGTTCGGCAAGAAGAGCGCAACCGTGTCGCCGCGCTCCACATTGTTTTCCTGTCCCCACGCCGCAAACCGGTTGGCCAGCGCGTCGAGCTGCCGGTAGGTGAGGCGTTCGGACTCAAAAATGATGGCAGTGTGATCGGCGAACTTGTCGACCGCGGCTTCGAAATCGTCGCAGATGAGTACGTCCGATTCTGGATCGATCTTGCGCACGGCCCAGAGTGTCCGTGCGAGCCCGTTCAGGAACCTGATTTCGCGGCCGATCCGCTCGAATACGCCCATAAGGCCGACCTCCACTGCAACTTGTAGGCGGCTTCGCCACGCCTGCAAATGAGGCGCGCCGACGCGCGGGGGAGTTGCAGGGCGCCCGGCGCGCCGGGCGTGCGTTGTTGGCAATGTTTGAACAGGCTGCAGCGTCCAGCGGTGGATTTCTCCCGTTAGGACGAGCGCGTCGCTTGCAAGCGCTTGCCGCGCGGGGCATGGAGCGCCAATGGCGGGTTTCGAACTGCTGGACTTAGAGGGCGCGCCGTTCGCCTTCGTGGGCCGCGTGTGCGCAGCGCGCGATGTCGGCGACGCCGTAAGCCAAGGCTTCGCTGCGTTAAGCGCCGCGTTCGCCAAAGCCGGCGCGGCGCCCAGTGGGCCGCCGCTGGCGCATTTCCGGCCGAGCGAGAGCGACGCGATTTTCGTCGAGCTTGGCTTCCCTGTGAGCGAGGGGGCGTTGCCGGGGCTGCGCGCGGCTGGGCTGGGCGTGGGCAAGACGCCGTCCGGCCAAGTGCTCAGCGCCACCCACGAGGGGGGCTATGAAGGGCTACGCCAGACGTATGACGCCATGCTGGCGCACATGCGCGCCCAAGGGCTCACGCCCGCCGCCGATACCTGGGAAAGCTATGGCGGCGGCGAAACCGTGGAGGTCAGGGTGATCTGGCCATTGGTGGAAGCAAGTTTCGCAGATTTTTGAGCGCTAGTCCGCGAACTCGGGCCTCACGCCATCGGGATAGGCGCCGAGATGAACAAAGTGCTTCTGGCTGTTCGCCGGCTTGATATTGGCCAAGAACTCGATCGCGTGTTGTTCGGCGATCTCCTTGGTGGGGAAGGTATCCGGCCCCGAATGCACGCCCGGCCCCCAGGTGTCATTGACCCGCGCGATGGTGAGAAGGCGGTGAAAGCGATACCAGTTCCGCCACGCTTTGGCAGGCGCCGGCCGCGCTTCGGGGCGGGGTTTCAGCTTGAACACGCCCTCAACATAAGTGCGGCGGCGTCCCGCGCCAGATGCTGCGCCGCAGGGCTGGGCGATTCTACGTTGCGTAGAATAAGCTGCGGGCGGCCTGAGCGGCGGATGGAGAGACGACCATGATTTTGCGGGCGATGGGCTTGGGCTTCCTGCTTTGGCTGGCGGTGGCGGCTGCGTTCCGGCTGGGCGGGCAGGTGTTCTTCTTGCCTGAAGAGGGCGCGCGCATGATCGCATTCCTTTCCGCGCCGGTACTGGGCGTGGCGGCGGCCTGGATCATCTTGAAGCTGCTGCGCGAAGCGCGCGGAGACGAAGGCGAAGCCTCCATCGGCGTTGCGCTGCCGACCTTGTTCTTGAACGGCTTCGCCACGCACGAATTCCCCAACGTGTTTCCCAATATCGATCCCACGCTGGACGCCACGTTCGGGGCGTGGACGCTGCTTTTTGTCGGCTCGATATTGTTTATGGGTTTGTCCATGACCAAGCTCGCGCCGCAGGATGAGCGTGTATGAGGCGCCGCGATGTGGTGTTCGGCGCATCGGCGCTGGCGGGATGTGCAATGAGCCCTACGCAAGCAACGCCCCCGCTGCACGGCCGGCCCATCGTGATTGCGCACCGTGGCGCGAGCGGCGAGCGGCCCGAACACACGATGGCCGCGTACAGATTGGCGATCCAGCAGGGCGCTGACTTTATAGAGCCAGATTTGGTGATGACGCGCGACGGCGTGCTGGTTTGCCGGCACGAGAACGAAATCTCTGAAACGACGGACGTGGCGCAGCGCCCGGAATTCGCCGGCCGGCGGCGGGAGCAGCGCGTCGACAACACCACAGCGACGGGCTGGTGGGTCGAGGATTTTACGCTCGCCGAACTGAAAACACTGCGCTGCAAGGAGCGATTGCCGCAGCTTCGCCCCGCTAACCAAGCCTACGATGGGCGGGAAGAGATTCCCACTTTTGCCGAGGTGCTTGCGCTGGCTCAGGCATCGGGTGTGGGCGTCTATCCGGAACTGAAGCACCCTAGCTTCTTGCGCGCGGCGGGGCTCGATCCTGTGCCCGCGTTCGTGCAGGCCGTGCAGGCCGGCGGTGGGCAGGCGGCGGCGGACATTATGTTTGTTCAGTGCTTCGAGATCTGGCCGCTGGTGCAACTGGCGCAGATGTCTTCGCTGCGCTGGCGTTGTGTTCAGTTGATGGAAAGCTATCGCGGCCCGTGGGATCGGCCGAATTCGCTCTCGGCGGATTTGCGTTCGGATGCGGGACTGGCGGATATCGCGCTTTACGCCGCAGGCATTGGCGTGCCCAAGGGGCTCATTATTCAAGAGCAGGAAAACGGTTCGTCGGCACAGACCGATCTGATCGCGCGTGCGCATGCGGCGGGGCTTTTGGTGCATGTGTGGACGCTGCGGGCGGAGAACCACTTTCTTCCCCCGCGCTGGCGGCGCGGCGACCCTGCAACGTCTGACTACATGCGGCAGCATGGCGATTTTGACGCGGAGTTGCGCGCTTTTTATGCCGCCGGCGTGGATGGCGTGTTCAGTGATTTTCCAGCCGCCGCAATTGCCGCGCGCGGTTAGCGCCGCGTTTAGCCGGCTTCTTTGGCGCGGGCGGCCTTCTTGCGCTCGTTGGGGTCAAGGTGCGCCTTGCGAATACGAATGGCGGCTGGCGTCACTTCCACCAGTTCGTCATCTTCGATCCAGGCCATGGCTTGTTCGAGCGTGAGGCGGCGCGGGGGCGTAAGGCGAATCGATTCATCTTTGCCGGAGGCGCGCACGTTGGTGAGCTTCTTGCCCTTCAGCGGGTTTACATCGAGATCTTCACCGCGCGAGTTCTCGCCAATGATCATGCCTTCATAAACGTCTTCGCCATCGGCGATGAACATCTGGCCGCGCTCTTCGAGATTCCACAGCGCGTAAGCTGTCGAAAGGCCCTTATCGTTGGAAATGAGCGCGCCGTTGCGGCGGCCAGGTATCTCGCCCTTCCACGGCGCCCAGGAATGAAACAGGCGATTCATCACGCCGGAGCCACGCGTGTCGGTCAGAAACTCGCCGTGATAGCCAACCATGCCGCGCGACGGCGCCAGCATGACGAGGCGTGTCTTGCCGCCGCCTGATGGGCGCATGTCCTGAAGCTCGGCCTTGCGAATGCTCATCTTCTCGATGACGACGCCGGCGTATTCGTCGTCCACGTCGATGACGACCTCTTCGATTGGCTCGAGCGTCTGGCCGGCTTCGCTCCTGGTCAGGACCTTGGGACGGGAGATGGAGAGCTCGAAGCCTTCACGACGCATGGTTTCCACGAGCACGCCAAGCTGCAGTTCGCCCCGCCCGGCGACCTCGAACGCATCCTTGTTCGCCGTTTCGGTGACGCGAATGGCCACGTTGGATTCCGACTCCGCCATCAGCCGCGCCCGGATGACGCGGCTTTGCACCTTATCGCCAGCGCGGCCGGCGAGCGGGGAATCGTTGATCGAGATGGTGATCGCCAGCGTCGGCGGATCGATTGGAGTAGAGGGCAAGGGCGCCGCCAAGTCGATCGCCCCGATCGTATCGGCCACTGTGGTTTCGACCAGACCGGCGATGGCGATGATGTCGCCGGCTTCGGCGCTATCGACGGGCACGCGCTTGAGGCCGCGAAAGGAAAGCAGCTTCGTGAGGCGTCCGCGCTCGATTTCGCGGCCATCGCGCGAGAGTGACTTCACCGTATCGCCAACTTTCACGCGCCCGGCTTCGACTCGCCCCGTCAGCACGCGGCCCAGGAAAGAATCTGAATCCAACATGGTGACGAGGAACGCGAAGGCTTCGTCCTTGCGAGTAATCGGTGCGGGATCGGGCACGTGGCGCACGATCAACTCGAACAAGGGCGTCAGATCCTTGTGCTCGGCGGCCATATCCGTTTTCGCCCAGCCTTCTTTGCCGGAAGCGTAGAGGATCGGAAAATCCGCCTGCTCGTCGCTGGCGCCGAGCGCGAGGAAGAGTTCGAAAATTTCGTTGAGTGCGCGATCAGGCTCGGCGCTGGGGCGATCCACCTTGTTGAGCACCACCATCGGCTTCAGCCCACGCGCCAGCGCCTTTGAGAGCACGAACTTGGTTTGCGGCATCACCCCTTCGCTGGCGTCCACCAGCAGCACGCAGCCATCGACCATGCCAAGAATGCGCTCCACCTCGCCGCCGAAATCGGCGTGGCCGGGTGTGTCGACGATGTTGAGGCGATAATTCTCGCCCGCCTTGTCCCATAGAATCGAGGTGCACTTGGCGAGAATGGTGATGCCGCGTTCGCGCTCCTGATCGTTGGAGTCCATCGCGCGCTCTTGCCGGGCTTCGTTGGCGCGGAACGCCCCGCCTTGGGCGAGCAGCTGGTCCACGAGCGTGGTCTTGCCGTGGTCGACGTGGGCGATGATCGCCAAATTGCGCAGCCGTTCGGCCATATGAGCATCTTTCAAGCGGGGAGACGGGCTATCTGCCTGCCTCGGGCGCCTACTTCAACGGCAGGGCTGGAGATTTCGTAGGCGCAACCTATGCAAGAGAGCATGTGTGCACCTGCAATATGGCAGGGCTTTTCGAAAAATCAAATGCTTCCAATGTTGTATTTGATATTACGCTGACGTGACGCTCTATTCACCTTGCAAATTGCTGCAGTGCAAACTAGGTTTGTCTCGTTGCGGCGTTTCGCGACGCCGCGTCCGCCCTTTCGGGCGTTTCCTCCCTATATGACCTTCGCGGCGGGCTCCGGCCCGCCGCTTTTTCTTTGCCTTAGGCTAAGCTCTTATGTAGCGCCGCCGCCGCCAGCGCCTCCGCCAGCCGGCTCATGTCGGCGCGGACGCGGGCGAAGCCCTGGGTGCGCTCCAGCGTGCGTTCGTCAATGTACAGAGCGCGATTGATCTCGATCTGCAGGGCATGGCTGTGCACTGAGGGCTGGCCGTAAGTCTGCGTTGTGTGGCCGCCGGCGAACGGTGCATTGCGGGCCACGCGATAGCCCAGGCGCCTGAGCGTCGCCTCCGCCAGCGCGGTCACGGAGGGGTGGCACGACACCCCGAAGCGATCCCCCAGTACGATATCAGGCGCGTGCGCGCCGCGTGCGCTAGAGGGCATGGAATGGCAATCGATCAGCACGGCGCAGCCGAATTGATCCCGCGTTTCGCTCATTAAATTGCGCAGCATGTCATGGTAGGGGGTGTAATAGGCGGCGAGGCGCTGTTCGGCTTCGGCCAAGGAAAGCTTGCGCCGATAAATGGCTTGCCCGTCGCCGCTGACGCGGGGGATGGCGCCCAGCCCGGCTTGAACCCGCGCCGATCCCGGCATGGAGCGCGCGGGGCGCTCACTGAACATATCCGGATCGAGTTCGGCGGGGTCGCGGTTAAGGTCGACATAGGCGCGGGCAATGGCGGCGGAAAGCACGCAGGCCCCGTGCGCGGCTGCGCCGGAGAACAACTCATCCACGTAGGCGTCTTCCGATCGGCGCAGGCTCAGAAGCCCAATCCGGGTGTCGGCCAGCAGATCGGCGGGGTAACGCCGGCCGCTATGCGGGGAGGAAAAGATTAACGGGGCGGTCCGCCGCAGCGGTTCGATGAGGGCGAAGGAAGATTCCCGCGCCGGGCCCGTCCGCTCCTCCGCGTCGCCGTCCAGATTGGTCCGCGCCGCGCCGGGGAGGTCGTGTCCGTCCATATGGCGTATTGTTCGCCCCCTCCGGTGGCAGGTCAATATTTACACATGCGCTGGCCGGTTCAGCCGGTCTTTACCTCGGTCATGCTAGGAGCTACCGCTTCGATGGGGCCGACCTCACGGAGCGGACGCATGGCGCGCATCCTCTTGGCCGAAGACGACGACTCGCTCCGGGGCTTCCTGGTGTCGAGCCTGTCGCGCGCGGGCCACGACGTGACCGCACACGGCGATGGCGACAGCGCTTGGGAGGCGCTGGAGCATTCCAGCTTCGACCTGCTGCTCACTGACATCGTTATGCCGGGCCTGGACGGAATCGAACTCGCGCGCCGTGGCGCGGAGGCCGATCCGGCGATGAAGATCGTTTTCATCACTGGCTTTGCCGCAGTGGCGCTCTCGGCGCAGAGTCAGGCGCCGAAAGACGCCAAAGTGCTCTCCAAGCCGTTCCACCTGAAAGACCTCGTTGTCGAAATCGAGCGGGTGATCGCCGCCGCCTAAGGCCGCGACCAGCGCCGCAGCAGGTTGGCCCGCACCCCTTCCAGGCGCATCCGGTTCTCCCAACTCATCTTTAGCCCCTCCAAAGCCGCCACTTCGTTGAGGTCGTAGAGCATGTTGCGCTGCGCCTCGTCGGGCATAAGGCTTTGAATGAAGGTGATCGCCACCAGACGCTCGCCCGTGGTGACGGGCGCTACCTCATGCAGCGTGGTGGAGGGATAGAAGATGGCGTCGCCCGGGTTGAGCTTAAAGCGCGAGGTGCTCGCGCCCTGATGCACCACCAGCTCCCCGCCTTGGTAGCTCTCTGGCGGATTGAGAAAAACGGTGGCCGAAAGATCGGACCGAAGCGACTGGCCGTTGGCGGCGCCGAAATAGGCGGCGTCGTAATGCGCGCCGTATTTCATGTTGGGCTCGTACCGCGTCAACATGGGCGGCGCGACCATTTTGGGGAACGCGAAATCGCGAAACTCGCGCGAACGCGCGAGGGCCGCGAGCACGATCTGGGACGCCTCAGCGGCCAGCGGCGTCTGCATATCGGCCTGCAGGTTCACCTTGGTCTGGTTCGCGGGGTTCGAGATGCGCCCGTCCACGAACTTGGCCTCGCCGGCGATGGCGCGCAGGCGCTCGACCTCCGGCGGCGTCAGCAGGGCTTTGACTTCCAGGAACATGGGGCGCGCCTCTGCTGGCTCTGTAGCAGGGCTGCCCCACGCCGGACAATGCGCACGCCGGCGCCCGCTTGCCTCCGGGGGGCGAAAGCCGCTATAGCGACGCCTCGTTTCCGCTTGCGGGATCGGGCGCGTAGCTCAGCGGGAGAGCACTACGTTGACATCGTAGGGGTCACAGGTTCGATCCCTGTCGCGCCCACCATTTCCTTCCTTTAAATCAAAGCGTTATGCCGGTGGCGTGTGCATCCGTTGCCCGCAGAAAAAATTTGGTAGCGATTTGGTAGCGAAGTCGCCGCCACGTCTTGCGATGTGATGATACGGGTTTGCGCCGCCCTGAGACGTCGCAGGCCGTGTCGGGCGCCAGCCCTCGACAAGCGCGACTCTCAAAACCCAAGCCCGAAGGGCAGACGCATTTCCTTCGGCGCAGGCATGCGTGTCGGATTGGCGAGCGTGCGCGCCACGTCTTGAGCGCGCGCCTGCATCAAGGATTTGCGAATATCTAGGTGCAGCTCCATCGCCTTGAGCGCGTCGCGCCAGCCTGGTTCGAAGCGAAGGACGTTGCGCTTCACTTCCTGTGCGAGCCCCAGATTCTTCAGTTCGCGCGCGCGTGTCTTGAGCGCGTCGGTCAGGTCCGGCGAACCGTTGGGCGCGCGAAGTTCGGCGAGGCGAACTTGGCCAGTCTCATCGAGCTGGCCTGCGATCAGCTTATCGAGTCGTGTCGGCGCATGCGCCAGCGCCTCGCGCTGCAGCGCCTGGCGTGCATCGTCACGCGTTCGCTGTCCCAATCGATCGGTCGCCGCCTCGCGGGCGGCGTTGCGAAAGCCGTGTTGGACAAACTCCCTTGGAATGACGAGGTCGCGTCCGTCGTCGCGCACGCCGCGCAGGACGATATGCGTATGCGGGTTGTCGGTATCGAAGTGATCAACCGCGAACCATTCGAGCTTGGTTCCGAGCGCGGTCTCGGCGCGCGCCATCACCTCTCGCGTGTAGGACTTGAGGTCGCCGAGACGGCCGCCATTCTCGGCCGACAGGATGATCCGGAAATGGCGTTTGTCGGACTGCGCCCAATGCTCGGCGAGGCGCGCGCCGCTCACGCTATCGCGCGCGGCGTCATAGAACACCCAATGCTCCTGGCGCGGAGCCTGGTGGCGATCGCTTTCATCTCGCGTCCGGGCGCCGTCTCGTTCCGTCTCAGCTTTTGAGAGCCAGATCTCCTCGGCCTTCGCGGCGGAGTCACGGGCGATGTAGCGCGCATGAGCTTTGAGCGCGCCGCCGCCGCCTTTGGCGTGGCCAAAGTAATGCAGTTTCACCACCGCCCTCTGACGCCCGTCGAATGCAAAGGGCGTGCGCGGCGCGCGCTTACGCGCAAACGCCCTCGCCAGCGCGCGAGAGGAGCCGATGCGCTTCTGCAGCCGCGATGACAAGCTGTCGCTGCCAGCGCCGCGGCGCGCGCCACCCTCGTGACGGCCAATGAGACTCTCTGCATCAAGGGGGCGGCTGATGCGCAAGCGCGAGCCGGGCGTGATCACATCTTGCGCGAGCGCAGCACGAAGCAACTTGCTGGTGCGGAAGCGTTCGTTGCTCGTCGGAGGTTGCGACATGCGCGAGAAATCCGAGGGTGAGGTGCAAGTAGGGTGCAGGTGGGGTGTCCCGCACCCTGCGATCATGCTTCACACCTTGTGTTTGTGCGAGACATTTCAAGCGCGTGGCGAAAGAAGTGACTCACCCTTTATCTAGCCGTCGCCCACATTTTTTCGCATGCAGCCAACGTCGCTGTCGCAAGCCGTCTCAAGTGATGTTGCATTAAGACGTGAACTCGACGCCGATCGCTATTGCAGCGGCGCTAATCCCGAATGCGCGCGCACCGTTGTCATCAGATACTGGTAGGCGCCTTCACGATCTTGGGGCCGCAGCGTCGTCAGCAATCGCGCGCTCACTGCGGCAAGCGCAGTCAAGACATCGCCAGGCTGCACGTGGTCAGGCAAGTGACGCATAACCTCGTTGATGCGGTTGGCGATATCGACGGCGAGATCGGAGTCGTCGGTCATGGCTGTTGCGCTCCTGCCAAGCGGGTCGCCGCGGCGGGTGACTTATACGCTGCCGGGCTGTCCTTCAAAGCCGCCGCCAGACGCCCTCAATTGCCTGGACATTGATTGGTCCCCAATAGCGCCCGTCGAAGGAATCGGCGGTGTCGCCCAGGATCAGAATTTCGTCGGGACCAAGGACCCGGCACGCCTCCCAAGCCGGCAGCGCAGCGCCGGTGCTGTCATAGGCGCGCCGCCCATAGGAGAGGGCGCCATTGAGCGTCACCGCATCGCCGCGCGCGCAGACATGGTCGCCGGCTAATGCTGCGACGCGTTTGATGAACCTGTCGCGGGGCCCATTGAAGCCGCGCGCCGCCGCCGCCGCTGGGGCGACATCAGCGGCGCGCACCGTAACGAATGACCCGCGTTCCAGTGGCTCATCGGTGCGGATGTAGAATCCGACCGGCACTGAGGGCGTGTGGTTATAGAGGAGGCGATCCTCGGCCGCTGGCAGTGCCAGCGCAGCCAAGGCGGCGAGCGCCGCTGCGCTCACGACGGCAAGTATCGGCCACCGGCGTCGCATGGGTGCGAGCATGTGTTGTGCGGACAGAGCCGCCAACCCGATGCACGCGGTCGGGGCGCCCGAGCCCGCGCGAAGCGCGCGGACTCGGGAAGGTCTTCAGTATTCACTCGGCAAGAAGATGACGTCGTTCTGGAGCCAGAGCGTGATTTCCGGCACCGGAAAGTCGGTGAATGAGATGACCTGAGACGTTACGCAATTGTGGTCGCCATCCTCGCACGTGAGAACGGCGGTTCGGTCTTCGGCGACTTTCAGTATCCAGACCTGGAAGGGTTCGGCGCGGACGCGTGGATCGTGCTGATGCGAGACGATGGCGTCTAAGAGCCAAAAGGCGCCGCCAGCTTCGGCAACGTAGTGGGCGCCGTCTGTATAGGTGATCGAGGGCCAGAGCGGATGGCGATACCAATGTTCGCTCCCGGTGAAGCTGAGAAGATCGCTGGCGCGAAGGGGTTTCGACGACATGATGTGCGTCTCCCGTGAAGTGTGAGAAATGTTGGGGCGCGCCGCTCCCTCACTTGGCGGGAGCGGCGCTAAGCGTTTCAGGCGGCTTCGCTCTCAGCTTCAGCCATGCCCAGCGACTTGACCTTGCCCACGCCGGGATCGATGGCGACGAACACCTTGCCGACCCAGCGCGAGGTCGCGCGATCCTTCCAGCGATCGTGGCGCAGCACGCCGGTGACTTCGACGAGGACGCCCTTGCGCATCGCCTTGGCGGCTTCTTGCTGTGCTGGGCAGAAGATCTCGACCGTGAAGCGGTCCTTGCGTTCACCGCTTGGCACTTCCAGCCAGAGTGAGACGATCTCGCTCGTGCCGCCGCGAAACTCGAGGGTGCGGATTTTCGGCTCTTCCAGCAATTTGCCGGTGAGCGTGACGCGGTTGTTCATGGGATGTCTCCTTTGCTTGTCCGCTTGAGAGCGGAGCCGCGGGAGCTCGCCCGCGACGGCGCTTTTCGCGCCCGGCCATGAGGCGGCGGCTGCAAGGAGAAAATGGTGGGGCCCGCGTCCGCCAGGACCGAAGGCGGCGAAGCCGCGCGGGGAAACG
>JAEUMU010000122.1 GCA_016791325.1 Hyphomonadaceae bacterium | reverse complement strand
TTCGCACCCACGCGGCTGGCGCTGGCGGGCGCGGCTATTGGCGCGATCTCCGGCGGCGTGGGCGCTATGGCCTACGCTATGTATTGCCCGACCGATTCCGTGGCCTTCGTGACCACTTGGTATTCACTGGCGATCGCGCTTTGTGCCGCGATCGGCGCCGGCGTCGGCTCACGACTGCTGCGCTGGTAACCGCCGCCGCCTCCTGTGCGTAACCATCACGCAGGGAGGCCGCCATGCTGATCCGCCGCTATGGGCCTATAGCCGTTTCGTTGTTTGCAGCCGCAGTCTTTCTCGACAGCCTGCGCTTTAAGTTTACCGACCATCCCAACACGCAGGAAATTTTCGGCCGGCTGGATAGCTGGGCCGCATCTTTTGGCGCGCCGGGCCTCTTCGCGCACACGGGGTTGTTCAGCCAATACGTAATTGGCGCGGCGGAATTGACGGCGTCGGGACTCCTGTTGATCGGGCTGGCTCCAGGGTTGGCGCGGCTCAATGCACTGGGTGCGCTGATCGGTCTGGCAGTGATGACAGGCGCGGTGAGTTTTCACCTGTTCACTCCCCTCGGCGTCGATCCCAACGATGACGGGGGCGGCCTATTCGCAGCGGCGGTGACGATCTGGATAACGATGATCGCGTTGCTGATTATTCGGCGCGCGGATCTCGCCGGACTGGCGAACGGCCTCGCCCGCGCATTCGTTCCTGCGGCGACGCTGCGCGAAACTGCGGCCTCGCAGCAAAACGCCCACGCCTAAAATTCGGGAGCACGAAATGCGTTCATCATTCTTCGTCGCCCTTTTTATCTGCGCTGCGTTTCTCGCCGGTGCGCCAAGCCCGGCGATGGCGGATCAGCCGCCAGTGCAAACGGCTCTGCTTTCGCGCCTCGCCGTGGGTGGATACGATCCGGTTGCCTATTTTTCTCAAGGGCGCCCGGTGCGGGGCGCCGCGGCGCATCGCTTGACGCACCAAGGTTATGAATACCGCTTTGTCTCCGCGCAAAACCTCGCCACGTTTCGCGCTGCGCCGGAGCGCTACCTGCCGCAATTCGGCGGTTATTGCGCCTGGGCCGTCGCAAACGGCTACACCGCGCCCGGCAATCCCTTGAACTGGCGCATTGTCGATGGCCGTCTTTATCTCAACTACAACGCCGAGATTCAAAGCCGGTGGGAAAGAGACATCCCCGGCTTTATCAGAGCCGCGAATGCGAACTGGCCCGGCGTGCTGCGCCGCTAAGCGACTGCTTGCGCTGCGCCTACGAGGGCGGCGCCGATCGGCTGGCTGACGACGCCGACACGCCCATCGTTCGTCGCCGCCATCGCGATGACGCCACGGGTGCGATCAAACATCACTTCGGCGTACCAGAGCGTGTTCGAGCCGTTATGCCAGAGCATGCCGTCGCGGCGCGCCCAGCCCATCGCGTAAGTTCCGCCAAACGGCGGAGAATGCAGCGTGTCCCAGCTCTCGCGGCGCAGGAACGATGTGCGATCCCGATGCGCGGCGAGATACTTGAACATGTCCTGCACGCTTGCGTGCACGCTCCCAGCGGGGCCGAGCGCGGCCGGATTGTCCGTGATGGCGTCGCCTGGCGGATAGGGCGTCAAGGAGGCGCTAGCGCCGGTCTCGCCCACAACGGTCGCGCCAAGTGCGTGCCCGACGGGCTGATCGTAGGCGCCCGGCGTTCCCGGCGCGCCCTGCCCGGCGCTCGTCATGCGCAACGGCGAAAACACATGCCGGGAGATAAGCTCCTCCCAGGGCGCACCTAGCTTGGCCTCTAGCATTGCGCCAGCGATGACGTAGCCGGTGTTGGAATAGGTAAAGTTAGCGCCCATGGCGCCAACCGGCTGCTGCTGCAGGCCAAGGCGGGCATAAGCGATGCGGTCGGCGCGCGCGTCGGCGCTATCACGTGGGAACGCGAGCAACTGGGCCATCTCAATGTTTGCCGGCAGGCCCGATTGATGGCTGAGCAAATGACGCAGCGACGCCGCGCGATACTCCTCCCGCATGTCAGGGACGGCCGCACCCAGGACCTCTCCGACCGTATCGTCCCAGCTTACGCGCCGCGCCTCCACGGCGCGAGCCACCAACGTCGCAGTCATCGACTTGGTGATCGAACCGACATGCCATCGATCATTTGGGCCGACGGTCTGCGGCTGGCCGATAGCGCGCAGGCCATCGACAAAATGAATGCTGCGCCCGCCCCGCTTTGCGGCTGCGCCCACAAACGCCGGCGAGCCAGCGCCGGCGCGCAGGGCGGAGAGCCGCGCCAAGGTAAGCGCCTCCGCTGGCGGCGCTTCCGTAGCTGCCGTTTCGCGCGAAAAGACAAGCGGGAGCGTGCCACCCTGCGTGAACAGGCCCTCGATGCGCCCACCCGCCAGCCGGCCAACAAACCGGGCGCCAATCACCGGAATATCGAGCGTGATCTGGTCGCCCTCGATAGCGGTGGCGGCCACCGGTATGGGCGCATTGCCCTGATCCACGCTGTAAAGCACCGCGGCTGGCCCTGCGGTCACAACTAGGCGCAACCGGAGACGCTGGGAGCCGAGGTCTAGCGCCCCATGCCATTCGCCCTGGAACTCGCCAGAAACCTGCGCCTTGGCGTCCTGAGCGCACAGAGCTAACGCAACGGCGCCTGCCAAAATGGGGCGGCGTGTGGTGGTGTTCATGATGATCCCCTCAACAATCAGAACCCAATGATGCGCCGGGCTGACCAATCGGATGCCTTATCTGTTGGACATGCGGTTTTTAATAGTCGCATTGACGGGGGGATTTTGGGGCCGCTAGTGTCCGCGCGCCGTTCTGGCGCCTCCCCGCGCCAAAGATTGTCTCAAGGATTTCAAGCATGAAAGTCCTCGTCCCGGTGAAACGGGTGCTCGATTATAATTTGAAGGTCCGGGTGAAGCCGGACGGTTCGGGCGTTGATCTCTCGAACCTGAAGATGTCGATGAACCCGTTTTGCGAGATCGCGGTGGAAGAAGCCGTCCGCATGAAAGAAGGCGGCGGCGGCCACGCAAAAGATGCGGCCACCGAAGTCGTCGCCGTTTCGATTGGTCCGGATCAAGCGCAAGAGACATTGCGCAACGCACTCGCCATCGGCGCTGACCGCGGCATTTTGGTGAAGGCTGACGGCGAAGTTGAACCGCTCGCCGTGGCGAAGCTGCTGAAGGCCGTAATCGAGGCGGAGAAGCCCGATCTGGTCATCCTAGGCAAACAAGCCATTGACGACGACAACAACGCCACCGGTCAGATGCTGGCCGCGTTGCTTGGCTGGCCGCAAGCCACTTTCGCTTCCAAGATCGTGCTCGGCGCCGGCAAGGCGACGGTGACGCGCGAAGTCGATGGCGGGCTGCAGACGATCGATGTCGAGCTCCCGGCCATCATCACCACCGATCTTCGCTTGAACGAGCCACGCTATGCTTCGCTGCCGAACATCATGAAGGCGAAGAAGAAGCCCATCGATGTGAAGACGCCCGCCGATCTGGAGGTGGATACAACTCCACGTCTGAAAGTCCTGAAAACCGCCGAACCGCCTAAGCGTCAAGGCGGCGTCAAAGTGAAAACCGCCGCTGAACTCGTCGGCAAGCTCAAAGAAGCGGGAGTGATCTGATGGCCGTTCTCGTTATCGCCGAGCACGACAATGCGTCGTTGAAAGACGCCACCAACAAGGTCGTAACCGCCGCCAAAGCGATGAGCGGCGATGTGGACGTGCTCGTCGCTGGCTCAAATGCGGGCGCGGCGGCCGCGGAAGCCGCCAAGATCGAAGGCGTTCGCAAAGTGCTGCATGCAGACGCCGCTGCTCTCGCCAAGCAAATGGCCGAGCCTCTCGAAGCGCTGATCACGCCACTGATGTCCAATTACGACGCCGTGCTATTTCCGGCTTCGACCACGGGCAAAAATGCTGCCCCGCGCGTGGCGGCCAAGCTCGACACCATGCAGGTGACTGGCGTCATCGGCGTGGAAGGGCCCGACACGTTCGTGCGCCCGATTTATGCGGGCAACGCGCTGATCACCGTGAAGGACGAGCAGCCGAAGAAAGTGCTCACGGTGCAGCCGACTGCATTTAAGGCCGCCGCGACCGGCGGCAGTGCTGCTGTCGAAACGGTGGCTACGCCGGGAGGGGCCTACAAGTCGGCTTTTGTTTCCGAAGAAATGGCCAAGTCCGATCGGCCAGAGCTTACGGGCGCCAAGCGGGTTGTTTCCGGCGGGCGCGCGCTGGGCTCCAGCGAAGAGTTCAATAAGGTGTTGGAACCGCTGGCCGACAAGCTGGGCGCGGCAGTGGGCGCCTCACGCGCCGCGGTGGATGCGGGCTATGCCCCGAACGACTATCAAGTCGGCCAGACTGGCAAGGTCGTCGCGCCGGAGCTTTACGTAGCCGTCGGCATTTCTGGCGCCATCCAACACTTGGCGGGCATGAAAGATTCCAAGGTGATCGTTGCGATCAACAAGGATGAAGAAGCCCCGATCTTCCAGGTGGCCGATTACGGCTTGGTGGCCGACTACAAGACCGCCGTGCCAGAATTGATGGACGAACTCAGCAAAGCGGGCCTCTAAGCCCACGGTAGGCTGGCTCTTGCGCCAAGAGCCAGCCTATGCTGCACTGCAACAATAGTTGCTTTACGCAACGGCGCAGGGTGGTATGGCCCCTAAGATGAGCAAAATCCGGACAGTCGGCGTCATTGGCGCCGGCCAAATGGGCAACGGCATAGCGCATGTGAGCGCGCTGGCTGGTTATGATGTCCTCCTCCATGACGCCGACGCAGCGCGGGTTGCGCCGGCGCTAGATGTCATTAAGGGCAATCTTGCACGCCAAGTGCATCGCGAACTCGTCGCTCAAGCTGACGCCGATGCCGCGATGAAGCGCATTAAGGCGGCAAATCTCAGCGATTTCGGCACGTGCGATCTCGTCATAGAATCCATCGTTGAGCAGGACGAAGCTAAAAAGAAGGTGTTCGCCGAGCTGCGCGCCGTGTTGAAGCCGGAAACCATTCTAGCCTCCAACACTTCGTCGATTTCGATCACGCGCCTGGCGGCGACGACGGACCGCGCGGATAAGTTCATCGGCATTCACTTCATGAATCCCGCGCCGGTGATGAAGCTGGTCGAACTCGTTCGCGGCCTAGCCACCAGCCAAGAGACTTACGAAACGTCCGTGGCGTTCGTGGAGAGCCTCGGCAAGACCATCGCTAACGCCGAAGACTTTCCCGCTTTCATCGTCAACCGCGTGCTGGTGCCGATGATCAACGAGGCGATCTACACGCTGTACGAAGGCGTGGGTTCGGTTGAAGCGATTGATAAGGCGATGAAGCTGGGCGCCAACCACCCGATGGGCCCGCTGGAACTGGCGGATTTCATCGGCCTTGATACCTGCCTTTCGATTATGCAGGTGCTGCATGACGGGCTGGCGGATTCCAAATATCGCCCCTGCCCATTGTTGGTGAAATACGTCGAGGCCGGCTGGCTTGGCCGCAAAACCAAGCGCGGCTTTTATGACTACCGCACCGACCCGCCAATGCCCACGCGCTAAGCGCGCACGAAAATCAGCATTAAATTGTTGGCCGGCATCTCAACGATTTCGTTGAGCGCCAAGCCGCGCACGGAGGCCGCGGCGCGCACATCATCGACATCGCGCACGCCGAAACGCGGGTCGCGTGACTTGAGCCATTGATCGAACGCTTCGTTTGAAGGCGCGGTGTGGCGCCCCTCGCGCTTATAGGCGCCGTAGGTCACCAGCACGCCATCTGCGGCGAGCACGCGCGCTGCGCCGGCCACCAAGCCCAGCGTGGCCTCCCACGGAGATATGTGAACCATGTTGATGCAGACGAGCGCATCGAACGGCGCGTCGTGCTCCACGC
>JAEUMU010000099.1 GCA_016791325.1 Hyphomonadaceae bacterium | reverse complement strand
CACGCTATCTCAGTGGTGGCGAGCAAGCGCCGAATGACCACGCCCAACTCAGCGTGTTCGTGCACGAGCAAGGCCACTGGTATTTCACGGCCCGCCGCGCTGCGACGATGGCCGCCATCGAAGAACTCGGCCGGCTCTATCCGGAGACACCCTCGTCTCAACAAGGTGGCGCATCCGAGCGGCAGTCGACGCTTCTGCACCTCATGGTTTGTATGCTCGAATACGACGCGATGGTTGAGCTTATCGGACGCGATGGCGCGCGCGCGCTGCTCGGCGCGAGCGAGATTTATCCTTGGGTGCATGCGCGGGTTCTGAACGCCGAAGATAGCGCGCGCATCCGCGCGGTGATGGCGGCGCACGGGCTAAGCACATACTGAGGCTTCACGTGCAACGCGCTAATTTTGGTTCACCAGTTTCTTGTGAAACGGTGCATTCTATAAGGGTTTTCGCACGACCTCATTTGCCGATGCAGAAGCTCGAAAAGATCTCGCCCAGCAAATCTTCGACGTCGATGCGCCCCGTCAGGCGCCCGATCTGATCGCTCGCGACGCGCACATCCTCGGCCGCCAATTCAGCTCCGGACTCCAGCGCCGCAATGGCGCGCAGCAGCGCCGCATGCGCCTCTTGCACCAGCCCGCGATGCCGCGCCCGCGTCAGCACAGGCGCCTCTTCACGACCCAGCGCTTCGGCCACGCGCGCCTCAAGCTGGGTGTGCAACATGGCCAGCCCGAGGCCGGTTACGGCTGAAACCTCCAGAATGTCGCCCGATTGGTGCGCTTCCAGCTTGTCGGCCTTGGAGCGCACCAGCAGGTCGTCTCCGCGCAAAGCAGCAGCAAGCGCCGGCGGGACGTCCGCGCCGACCTCCACTACGCCTATGCGCAGATCTGCCTCCTCGGCCCGCTCCAGCGCACGGCGCACGCCTTCGGCCTCGATGGCGTCCGCCGCCTCCCGTAGCCCCGCCGTGTCGGCGATCCAGACCGGGTAGCCGCCCAGCACCAGGCGCACCTCCACCACGTCGCGCGTGGTGCCTGGAATGTCGCTGACGATGGCGGCTTCGCGCTGCGCCAGCGCATTCAGCAGGCTCGATTTGCCGGCGTTCGGCGGGCCGATGATGGCGATGCGGAAGCCGTCGCGTATGCGTTCGCCGCGATGTCCATCGGCCAGGTGGCCGGCCAGATCCACGGCCAGTGCCTTCAGCAGCGGCCCTGCGCGGCGGGCCAGCTCGCCGGGCAGATCCTCATCCGGGAAATCGATCTCCGCCTCAATGAGCGCCGCAGCCTCGATCAAGCGGCTTCGCCAACCCTCGTAAACCGCACTCAAAGCCCCGCGCCGCTGGCGAAGCGCTTGGCGGCGCTGGCCTTCGGTCTCCGCATCCACCAGGTCCGCTAAGCCCTCGGCCTCGGCTAGGTCGAGCTTGCCGTTCTCGAAGGCGCGGCGGGAGTATTCACCGGGCTCAGCCAGCCGCACGTTCGGCTGGCTAAGGCACGCGTCGAGAACCGCGGCGATCACCGCCGGCCCGCCATGGATGTGCAACTCCGCCACGTCCTCGCCGGTGAAGCTGTGCGGTCCCGGGAACCAAAGCGCCAACCCATCATCCAGCGAGAGCTCAGTGCGCGGATCGCAGAAGGCTTCGCGTGTCGCCACGCGTGGCTTGGGCAAATCGCGCTCCGTCAGCGCCTTCAGCACATCGCCGGCGCGCGGTCCCGAAAGCCGGATCACCGCCACGCCCGCGCGGCCAGCGCCCGACGCCAAGGCGACGATGGTGTCCGGTTTCATGTGAAATTCTCTAAGCCGCCTTAGGGCTTTTCACGTGGAGCGGCGGCCGCGGCCGCGCCGGAGGTCATTAGCTTCACAAACGCGTCCTGGGCCTGCGTGCCCACGCTCATCCACGAGCTCATTAGGCTCTCGCCGCTCATCAGCTTGAGGTTGGCCTCCATGCGCTTGCCCATTTCCTCGACCAGCTTCTCGTTGATCGGGGTCACGTCCGGCAGGCCCATGAAGCGGCGCGCTTCCTCGGGCGAGCATTCGACATTGACGGTGAACTTCATGGCCCCATTTCCTTTCGCGTGTTCGCGGCTGTGAGGTCTATAACGCGCCAGCAACAGCAGAGACAGGGTTGGGAGCTTACGATGGGAGAATGGGTTCAGATTGCCGGGCCGGACGGCACCTTCCGCGCCTATGTGGCGCGTCCCAGCGGAACGCCAAAAGCCGCTGTGGTGGTGATCCAGGAGATCTTCGGCGTCAACGCCGTGATGCGCGGCAAGGCAGATTGGCTAGCGCGCGAGGGCTTCCTGGCGGTCGCGCCGGATCTTTTCTGGAAGCTTGGCAAGGACATCGAAATCACCGACCAAACCGAGGCCGAGTGGAGCCAGGCGTTCGATTACTTCAAACGCTTCGATCTCGACGCAGGCGTGAAGGATATCCAGGCCACAATCGCTTACGCGCGGGAGCAGGTCAGCGCCGGGAAGGTCGGCGCGGTTGGGTATTGCCTGGGCGGGCTGCTTGGCTATCTCACTGCCACGCGCACAGATGCCGACGCCAGCGTCGGCTATTACGGCGTCAACATCCCAGCCTTTCTCGGCGAAGCCGCCGACATACGCGCCCCGCTGATGCTGCACGTTGCCGGAAAGGATGGCTTCGTGGATGAGAAGGCCCAGAAGGCGATGAAGGATGGGCTCG
Source organism: Hyphomonadaceae bacterium (assembly GCA_016791325.1). GTDB lineage: Bacteria > Pseudomonadota > Alphaproteobacteria > Caulobacterales > Aquidulcibacteraceae > Vitreimonas. The sequence goes on along the minus strand of JAEUMU010000099.1, from coordinate 29,097 downwards.
CAGGAAGCCCGCTCGTCACGCTGCACAATTACCCAGAGCGCGACCACGCCTTCACCCGCGAGGGCGGCCAGAACTATCATGCCGCCGATGCGCAAACGGCCGATGCGCGAACTATCGCGTTCTTCAGGCAGCACCTGGCGTGAGGCGCCTGACGCTCAGCGCGGCTGCGCTGATACTCGTGGCGTGTGGGCCAGCGCCGGACGACGCGATCTTGGACATTGCCGGCGGCCGCGCCGGCGCGCCGGCCGCGATAGCGCCCACCAGCCTGCCAGCGTTCTTCGATTGCCTGCGCGAGCGTGGCGATGTGCTGGTCTCAGCGCACCGCGGCGGGCGCCATGACAGCCACGCCGAGAACGCAATCGCGACGTTCGAGAGCACGCTGCAGCAGGGCCCGGCGTTCCTGGAGGTCGATGTCGCGCGTACGCGCGATGGCGCGCTGGTGCTGATGCACGACGATACGGTTGAGCGCACCACGGATGGCCACGGCTCCGTGGCTGGCCTCACGCTGGCGGCGTTCCGTGCTTTGCGCTTGCGCGATGGCGCGGGCGCCGTGCTCGACGCCCATCCGCCCACGCTGCGGGAAGCGCTGGATTGGGCCGCGGGACGCACCGTGCTCGAACTCGACATCAAACGTAGCGTCGCATTTGAGGATGTCGTGCGCGAGGTGCGTGACGCGGGCGCGATGGGGCGCGTGGCGTTCATCACTTACAGCATCGACGCCGCTTCGCGCCTCGCGCGGCTCGCGCCGGAGGCGGTGATTTACACCTCGGCGTCCTCTGTCCGCGAGCTCGACATTCTCGAGCGTCGTGGCGTGGATCTGAACAACATCGTCGTCTGGGTCGGCAGCGAGGCGCCGAGCGCCGCGTTCGTCCAGGCGCTGGCGGCGCGCGGCGTTGAAACACGCCTTGGAATGTTTGGAGAAGGCCGCAATTACGCCAGCGCGCGCCGCAGCGGCGCGCAGGTGATTGCCGCCGACGATGCGCGCGCGGCGCTGCGTGCGTTGGATGAAGCCGATGGCGTGGAAGGCCATGCGCCGCTGAACTGCGCCGCGCGGTGAGGAGAATTCAGAGATGAAAGCCATCCGCATCGAAGCGCACGGCGGGCCAGAAGTGCTGACGCTGGCCGAGCTCCCAACACCCGAGCCCGGCGCGAACGAAATCCGCATCAGGCACGAAGCCATTGGCGTGAATTTCATCGACACCTACCAACGCAGCGGCTTGTACAAAATTCCGTTGCCTGGCGGACTGGGCTCCGAAGCCGCGGGCATTGTTGACGCGATTGGCGCGAGCGTCACGCGCTTCAAGGTGGGCGACCGCGCCGCTTACGCGACGGGGCCGCTCGGCGCTTATGCGGAAGCGCACATTGTCCCGGAAGGGCGCGCGGTAACGCTGCCGGGCGCGATCGGGCCCGAAGCCGCCGCCGCTTCAATGCTCAAGGGGATGACTGCGCGTTATCTTCTGCGAAAGACGTTTCGCGTGGAACGCGGCCACGCCATCGTCGTGCATGCCGCCGCCGGCGGGGTTGGGCAGATCCTCGTGCAATGGGGCAAGCACCTCGGCGCGCTTGTGATTGCTGTCGTCGGCAATGATGCGAAGGCGAGTGTCGCCCGCGCGCTCGGCGCCGATCATGTGATCGTACAGGGGCGTGAAGATATCGCAGGGCGCGTGCGCGCGATCACCGGCGCCGGCGCGCACGTTGTCTACGATGGCGTGGGCAAGGATACGTTTGCGGCTTCGCTCGATTGCCTGCGCCCGCTCGGCATGATGGTGAGCTACGGCAATGCGTCCGGCGCGCCGCCGGATATCAATCCTCTGGCGTTGTCGCAGAAAGGCTCTCTTTTCCTCACGCGGCCGACGCTGTTCCACTACACCGCCACCACGGAAATGCTCGACGAAACGGCCGCGGATTTGTTCGACGTGCTGGAGAAGGGCGCGGTAAAGATCGCGCCGCCCACGCGCTACAAGCTCGCGGACGCCGCGCAAGCCCATCGCGATCTCGCGGCGCGCAAAACGACGGGAAGCTTGGTGCTTGCGCCCTAGCTACTTCACCGCCGCCGCACGCTGGAAAGCGGGGCGCTGCTGCAGGTTGGCGACATAAGCCTTTACGGTCGCCGGTATCTCATCTTCGATGCCGGCAAACTTCGCACCGGTGGCGATGTAGGCGATCGAAATGTCCGCTGCGGTGAAGCGATTGGCGGCGACGTACGGTTTGCCGCCCAGGCGTTCGCCCACGAACTCCAGGCGTTTCAGGATCGCACCCTTGAGATAGTCGGCGGTGAAGTTTTGCTTCTGCTCTGCAGGCGCGAGGAAGCGGGTGGCGACGAGGGGATTGCCATAAGCGGCAAGCCCCGCCTCGCCGAAGATCAGATATTGCAGGTAGTCGCTGTAGCCCGGCTCGCTGGGCTTCACCTCGAGATCGGTCGGCCCGTACTTGGCCATGATGTAGAGCATCATCGCCACGGATTCGATCATGCGCACATCGCCATCCTGCATTGCCGGGACGGTGCGTAACGGATTGATCACGCTGAACTCTTCGCTGGGCTTGAAGAACGAAGCCTCCGCCGTTTCGTAAGGCACGCCCATCTCTTCGCAGAGCCACAGCACGCGCAGCGACCGCGCCCCTTGCGAGTGATAGATTTTGAGCATGCCGGCCTCTCCGTATCGCACATTCGTAACAGCCCGCGCCCTGACCGTCATCACTAACGGCGCTTAGGCGGCGCAAACAGAAAGGGGCGCAGCTTGCGCCGCGCCCCTGCAGATCCGCGTGATCGATAGACCTACGTATTCATGCTCTGGAAGAAATCGTCGTTGTTCTTCGAGCCTTTGAGCTTGTCCAAGAGGAACTCGATCGCGTCCTGCGTGCCCATCGGGCTGAGGATGCGGCGGAGCACGTACATCTTCTGCAGATGCTCCTTCGGCGTGATGAGTTCGTCTTTCCGCGTGCCGGACTTAAGCACGTCGATGGCCGGGAAGATGCGCCGGTCCGCGACCTTGCGGTCGAGCTGGAGTTCGCTGTTGCCCGTGCCCTTGAACTCTTCGAAGATCACTTCGTCCATGCGCGAGCCGGTATCGATCAACGCCGTGGCGATGATGGTGAGCGAGCCGCCTTCTTCGAGGTTACGCGCCGCGCCGAAGAAGCGCTTCGGGCGCTGCAGTGCATTGGCGTCAACGCCGCCCGTCAGAACCTTGCCGGAAGAGGGCACAGTGGCGTTGTAGGCGCGGCCGAGGCGCGTGATGGAGTCCAGCAGGATCACCACATCCTTGCCGTGCTCAGCCAAGCGCTTGGCCTTCTCAATCACCATTTCGGCAACGGCGACGTGGCGCGTTGCGGGCTCGTCAAAGGTGGAAGAAACCACTTCGCCCTTCACGCTGCGCTGCATATCGGTGACTTCTTCGGGGCGTTCGTCGATCAGCAAAACGATCAGAAACACTTCCGGGTGATTGGCTTCGATGGCCTTGGCGATGTTCTGCATGATGACGGTCTTACCCGTCCGCGGCTGCGCGACGATGAGCGAACGCTGGCCTTTGCCGATTGGCGCGACGATATCGATGATGCGGCCGGTCTTGTCTTTGATGGTAGGATCGTCGAGCTCCATCTTCAGCCGCTCGGTGGGGTAGAGTGGCGTCAGGTTGTCGAAGTGCACCTTGTGGCGCACGCGCTCTGGATCTTCGAAGTTGACCGAGTTGACTTTGACCAGCGCGAAGTAGCGCTCGCCATCCTTCGGCGCGCGGATTTGGCCCTCCACCGTGTCGCCGGTGCGTAGGCCGAACTTACGGATCTGTTGCGGCGAGACGTAAATGTCGTCTGGGCCGGGCAGGTAATTCGATTGCGGCGAGCGCAGGAACGCGAACCCGTCCGGCAGAATTTCTACAACGCCCGCGCCGCCGATCTCGACCCCACGTTCAGCCACCTGTTTCAGGATGGCGAACAGCATGTCTTGGATGCGCAGCGTATTGGCGCCTTCGATCTCAAGCGATTCCGCAAGCGCCAGCAGTTCAGCCGGCGGCTTGCGCTTCAATTCTTGCAGCGTCAGCTGCGAAAGCCCTTCGATGGCTTGTTCTTCAGTCATGGTCTTCTCGGAGGAACGGCGCGCAAGCAGAACGCAAGGGCCGTTGGATAGTGGGAAAGGAGAGCCGGCGGGTGGAGGAATGAGCTGCGCCGCCGTCGCGCGCGCTAGCTCCGAGGGAGCAGCGCGAGCCGCATGGACACCATAAGCCGCTCAGGCCGTCAAGCCGGTTAGGGCGGGTTCAGGGCTCCAAGGTCGCCAGCAGCACGGCTGCAATCGCCACGAGGAACGGAACCTCGCTCATCAACCGCCAGAACCGTTCGGAACGTGGCCGCTCACCCTTGGCAAGCCGCCGACCCTCCACAATTAGGAAGCCATGATAGCCGCTCAAGCCCAGCACCAAGATTAATTTCGCCCAAAACCAGTGCGGCACGCCGGCCAGGATCACATCCGGCGGGCGGCTCCAATCGCCGGTGACGTAGGTGACGAACAGGAAAATCCCGAACGCCCAGGCCAGCACCATGGAGGGGCCCAGGATGATCAGCCGCAAGTTTTTGGCGGCCTTCAGCATAGTCTGCTCCAGCTCGCCGCCTGGGGTCGAGCTGGTGATGTAGGCGTAAAAGCGCGGCTGCATCAGCAACCCCGAAATCCAGGCAATAACGGCGATGATGTGCAGGCCGCGCGCCAGATCGTAGCTGATCAGATGCTCCATTGGCTCACGCGCTCCGGTGTGGGCAAAGCTTGTGCGTTCCCGGGCACAGCCGCTCCCCCTGTTCGGAGCACAACTTACCCGGTTGCGCCAGAGCGCGCTCGGTTAGATCGGCCAGCGCGTCGATGAAGCGCGGGGCCGCGCCCAGGGCAGGGGCGCGCAAATAGTATGGCAAGCCCAGCTCATGGGCGCGTTGCGCATACTCAATGTCGAGCTCCACCAGGGTTTCGACATGCTCGGAAACGAAAGCGATCGGGGAAACGATCACTCCGGTTTGCGCTTGGGCGGCGGCGTGGATTTCATCTTCCGTCGACGGCCCGATCCACTTCATCGGGCCGACGCGGGATTGATAGCAGGTGCGATACTCCCACGCGGCCGGCAGCAGCTTGCGCACCGCTGCCACGCTTTGCTCAACCTGCCACTGGTAGGGATCGCCACGCTGGATCACCCGCTCCGGCAGGCCATGGGCGGAAAACAGCACGCGCACCTTCTCTGGTGAACCGCCGGCGCGCCATGCATTCAGGATAGCGTCGGCATGCGCCTGGGCGAAGGCGCCGCCAGCCGGGTAACAACAGATCGTGGCCCCTGGCAGATCCGAAGCCTGCGCCCAGGCCCGCAATGAAGAAGCTGTGGTGGTGCTGGAGTATTGCGGATAAAGCGGCAGCAGGATCGCATCGGTGGCGCCCCAAGCGGCGGCGGCTTTCGCTGCATCTTTCACCAAGGGCTTCCAGTAACGCATCGCCACGAAGCACTTAAAGCTCACATTGGCGACACGCTTGGATATCTCCGCTTCAAGCGCGGCGGCCTGTTTCAGCGTCTCTGGCAGGATCGGCGAGCCGCCGCCCATTTCCGCGTAATTCGCTTGCGCCAGCTTTTCGCGTGAGCGCGAGATCAGTTGCGCCAGCAAGAACCGGAACGGTTGCGGCAAACCAATGATGGCGGGATCGTTGAACAGATTAAAGAGAAACGGCCGCACCGCCTCCGGCGTATCCGGTCCGCCCAGATTGAACAGAATGATCGCCACGCGGCGCGAGGTCATGACGCGTAGATTGGGGCGTTTGTCAGTCTCGGAAGAGGGGCTGGGATCGTAGGCGGCGCTCATGCCCCGCCTTTCACCAAGCGCACGAGCTCAGCCACATGCTCGGGCTTGGCTTCGGGCGTGATGCCATGGCCAAGGTTGAAGATGTGAGGCCCGCCGGCGAATTGCGCCACCGTATCCTGCACGGCCGCGGCCAATGCATCGCCGCCCGCCACCAGCGCTTGTGGGTCGAGGTTGCCTTGCAAGGCCATGCCAGCGGGTGCGCGCGCTCGCGCCCAACTGCCGGACGTCTGGGTATCTACGCCGAGCGCCGTCACGCCCGTCGCCTTGGCGTAGGCTTCGAAATTGGCGCCCGCCCCGCGAGGGAAGCCGATCACCGGCACGCTAACGCCAAGGCCCCGCAGCCGCGCCACCAGCTTGGCGGTAGGCGAAACGATGGCGCGTTGAAACAAGGCAGGCGGCATGCCCTCAGCCCAGCTTTCAAAGATCTGCAAGCAGTCCGCGCCAGCGCGGACCTGCTGGGCCAAGTGTTGGGCTGAAACCTCGACCAATACGTCGAGAAGGGCGTCAACGTCTTGGCCGCGTTCGTAGAGCGCGCGGCGCGCCTGATCCTTTTCCCCGCCGCGGCCCTGCAGCATGTATGTGGCCACCGTCCAGGGCGCGCCGCAAAATCCGATCAGAGCCGTCTCATTTGGGATAGCGGCCTTGATGCGCTCAACGGCCTCGTAAACAGGGCTCAGCCGCTGAATGGCGCGCTCGGCGGTTTCGAAGCGCCAAGCCTGCACATCCAGCAACGGCTCCAGTCGCGGCCCTTCGCCCTCGACGAACCAGACCTTTCGTCCAATCGCGTCCGGCACCACCAGAATGTCGGAAAACAGGATGGCCGCATCGAGCGGAAACCGGCGCAGCGGCTGCATCACCGCTTCCGTCGCCAGGGCAGGGGAATAGCAGAAGTCCAGAAAGCTCTTGGCGCGGGTCCGCAGCTCTCGATACTCGGGCAGATAGCGGCCAGCTTGACGCATGATCCAGATCGGAGGCGTGGGTAGACGCTCTCCGTTCAGAACGCGAAGCAAGGCAGGAAGCTCGGCCATTTTCTTCCTTCTAAACCTAATTCTAGAAATGGATTTATGGGGACTCGTTGTTGTGGCGAACCCAAATTCGGGAGAGCGCCGTAACTCACACTTTGCCCACAGACTTCTCCAAGACGGCAGATTTCAGAAAATCATTAACCACGAATGGTTTGCCGGCGCCTTGGCAGGGCGCCGATTCCCTGGCGCCGCATCTGGCCGCATGTGGAGAAGGGCTGAGGGAATCGCCCATCGGGGGAAGCATTTCACCCCAACCGGGCGAACTCCCGCGCTGCCGCCGCACATCCTCCTCGCTTTGCCAACAGCTTGTCCACAACCGTCGAAGCGCAGATATGTGGTGCCCATGCATGAGCGGCTGGCGACCTATTTCAATGTCCACCTGGTGTCGGACTCCACGGGTGAGACGCTGGCCGGCGTCATGCGCGCCACCTGTGCTCAGTTCGACAATATCATGCCGGTGGAACATTCCTACTTTCTGGTCCGCTCTGCGCGTCAGCTCGAGCGTGTCATCCGGGAAATCGAGGCTGCGCCAGGCGTGGTGATGTTCACGCTGTCCAACCTTGAGCATCGCGCCATGCTGGAGAAGCACTGCCAGGAGCTCGGCGTGCCATGCGTCGCGGTGCTCGATCCGGTGCTGGACGTCACCTCACGCTACCTGGGCCAAGAGCTGAACCACCGGGTCGGCGCCTCGCGCAAGCTTACGGCGGAGTATTTTAAGCGCATAGACGCGCTAGATTTCGCCATGGACCATGACGATGGCCAGCAGATGGTGGAGTTGCGCGATTCAGACGTGATACTCGTCGGCGTGAGCCGCACTTCCAAGACGCCGACTTGCGTGTATCTGGCCCATCGCGGTGTGAAAGCCTCCAACGTTCCCTTCGTGCCCAACGTGCCGCTGCCGCCGGTCCTGTTTGGAAAGGACCGCCCCCTTGTTGTCGGGCTCACCATCACCGCCGACCGCTTGGTTCACATCCGCCGCAACCGCCTGGTGGCGATGAAGGAAACGCGCGCGGGCGACTATACGGAGGAGGCCGCTGTCCGCGCCGAAGTGATCGCCGCCCAGAAATTGTTTGAGCGCGAAGGCTGGCCGACGATCGATGTCTCCCGCCGTTCGATCGAGGAGACTGCCGCGTCCGTGCTCAATTTGCTGGCGGAGCACCGCGGCTCGTGACCCTTATTCTTGCATCCGGCAGCGCTGCGCGCCGCCAGCTTCTGGAAGGGGCGGGCCTCGCGTTCGAGGTCGATGTCCCGCGCATGGATGAGGAAGCCGCCAAGGCCAGCCTCCGCGCCGCCGGCATGCCCGCGCGCCAACAGGCCGACGCGCTGGCAGAACTGAAAGCGCTCTCCGTTTCGCAGCGCCGCCCAGGTTTTGTCATCGGCGCCGATCAGATGCTCGCTGTGGAAGGCGTGGTGCTCGATAAACCGAAGGACATGGCCGAGGCGCGCAGCCATCTCTCGCGCCTGCGCGGTAAAGCCCATGAGTTGATCACCGCCGCGGTAATCGCGCGAGAAGGGGCGGTGATCTGGCGTCACATCGAAACCCCGCGCCTGCTGATGCGCGCGTTCAGCGATGGCTTTCTCGAGGAGTATCTGGCCCAAGCCGGGGAGGGCGCGCTCAAATCCGTCGGCGCCTATCAGCTCGAGGGCCGCGGCGCACAGCTCTTCAATCGCGTCGAGGGCGACTATTTCTCTGTGCTGGGCCTACCCCTATTGCCGCTGCTGGCTTTCCTTCGCGAGCATGGGATTGTGCGCGCATGAAGATCACAGGCGCCACGCGCGTGCTTGCCGTCATTGGCGATCCGGTCAGCCACTCGCTGTCGCCAATCATGCATAACGGCTGGATTGCAGATCACGGGCTTGACGCCGTGTATGTCGCGCTGCCCTTGAGGAGCGACGATGCGGAAAATGAGATTCGCGCGCTGAGCCAGTTTGGCCTGGCCGGGCTAAACATCACCGTGCCGCACAAGCAGAGCGCAGCTCGCGCCGCCGATCGCAGCGAAGGCCCCGTCGCGAACGTGCTGCGCTGGGAGGAAGATGGCTCAGTATCCGGCTTCAATACCGATGGGCCGGGGTTTCTCGATGCGCTCGATGAAGCAGCGCCTGATTGGCGCGGGCGTGTGCGGCGTGTGCTCATGGTGGGCGCCGGCGGCGCAGCGGTCGCTATTGCGGAAGCGCTCAGCGCCCATGTCGACACTATCTATTTCGCCAATCGCACCCAGGCCCGCGCAGATGCCGCGGCGGCCGGTCTGCGTGTGGGTCGCGTGCTGCGCTGGGATGATTTGGAACGCGGCTTTGGCGCCGCCGATCTCATCATTCAGGCCACCACTTTGAGCATGGCGGGGCAGGAGAGCCCGGCTTGGCCATTTGCGCTGACAAAGCCAGGCGTCATCTGCGCCGATATCGTCTATCGCCCGCTCGAAACAGAATTTCTCCGCGCGGCGCGCGCGCGCGGGCTTGTCGCCATGGATGGCCTTGGCATGCTGATCCACCAGGGCGCGCGCGCGTTCGAGCTCTGGTTCGGCGTCAAGCCGGACGTAGCCAAGGCGCGGGCGCGGCTGATCGAGGCGCTGGGATGATCATTATCGGTCTCACCGGCTCGATCGGCATGGGCAAATCCACGGTGGCGAAAATGTTCGCCGAAGCCGGCGCTCCAGCGTTCGATTCCGATGCTGCGGTGCATGCACTTTACGCCAAAGGCGGCGCCGCCGTTGAGCCCGTGGGCGCTGCGTTTCCCGGTTCCGTGCGCGATGGCGCGATTGATCGCGCCGAGCTGAGCCGCTTGGTCGTTGATAGTCCCGCTGCGCTGAAGCGGTTGGAACAGCTGGTGCACCCTTTGGTGCGCCAAGCGCAGGTGGACTTTGCCGAAGCGCAGCGCGCCGCCGGCGCGCGCGTCGTGGTGTTCGATATTCCGCTCCTGCTGGAGGGCAAAAACGCCGATCTGGTGGATAAGGTGGTGGTGGTTTCCGCTCCGGCCGATGTGCAGCGTGCTCGCGTGCTGGCCCGCCCTGGCATGACGGAGGAAAAGTTCGCTTACCTGCTTTCGCGCCAGATGCCGGACGCGGAAAAACGCGACCGCGCCGATTTTGTCATCGACACCGGCGGGGATCTTGAATCCACGCGTGCACAAGTGGCCGCGGTGCTGGACGCGCTGGGCGAACCAGATTAGCCGGGATTTATGCGCGAAATCCTGTTTGACACGGAAACCACGGGCATAGTCCCGGATCACGAAGATCCGCGCCAGTGCGACCGCATCGTAGAGATCGGCTGTGTCGAGGTTATCAATCTCGAGCGCACGGGCAGGGAGTTTCACGCCTACGTGAATCCCGGCCGCTCGGTGCCGCAAGAGGTCGTGCGCGTGCACGGCCTCGACGAGGCGTTCCTACGTGACAAGCCTCGTTTCGCCGATGTCGTGGGCGGCTTCCTGGAATTCGTCGCCGACGCGCCGCTGGTGGCGCACAACGCCAGCTTCGATCAGAACTTCATCAACGCCGAGCTACGCCGGTGCGGCCTCGATCAGCTCGCTGGCGATCGTTTTGTCGACACGCTGGTTATCGCCCGCAAGAAATTTCCCGGCGCGTCCTGCTCGCTTGACGCACTAGCGCGCCGTTACGAGCTGGACCGTTACGGCTTTGATCTCGCCGCGCGCAAAGGGGCAGGCGGTCACGGGGCGCTGGTCGATGCGCGCATTCTTGCGGAGGTATATCTCCAACTCCAAGGCGGGCGCGAACAGCGTTTGGCCTTCGATGTCGAGGTCGCAGCCGCCGCCGGCGAAACCGGGGCAGTCACCTTCATGAGACGCGCGCCGCGCCCGTCCCCCTTGCCGCCGCGCATCACGGCGGAGGAAGAGGCGGCGCATGCCGCGTTCATCGCCAAGCTGGGCGAAAACGCGCTGTGGAAGCGAACTGGCTCCTAAGCTTCAGAAGCCCGCAAGCGGCGTCGCCGGGCCGTCGGCGCCGGCCCGCTCTTCGCGATCCTTGAGCTCGGCCCAATAGAGTGGCGCGAAATCGATAGGGTTGATCATAAGCGGAGGGTAGCCGCCCTCACGAGTGATCTCCGCCAGGATCTGCCGGCTGAATGGAAACAGCAGCCGCGGGCACTCCACCCAGATCATCGGCTCGATTTCTTCCGGCCGCAGGTTCATCAGCTGAAACAGGCCCGAATAAACCAGCGAAACCGAGAACATCGGCTCTTCGCCGCGCCGGGCGTCGACGCTGATGCAGAGATCGACCTCGGTGGCCTCGTCATTGTCCCCAACGGTGCGGGACTTAACCTGAACGCCCATGTCGATCGTGGGCTGAACTTCGTAGGCCTGGGCCGATGCGGCGGCCAGAGAATTGCGAAATGACAGTTCCTTCACATATTGGGACAAAACCCGAAGGTGAGGGGAATTGTCTGGGATGAGAGGCCCATCGGGCGCTGGATGCGGAGTCATGCGCCAACTCGCGTAATTTGCAGGCGGGGCAGGCGGGCTAACACGGGCCTGCGGGGGCGGCAACAGACCCCAAGCTGGCGCACTGGGGGTCTTGAGACTATCTTAACAGGAACGCGCAGGCCGTCCCGGCCGCGCGTCCCGCGAGGCGGAGTGAGCTTAGGTGGATCAGAGTCAGATCGAAATTGCAGTGTTGGCGTTCATTGCCGCCTTCGTGCTGTTCCGGCTTTACACAACGCTGGGTAAGCGCACCGGCTCCGAGCGCCCGGCCGAGCCGCGGCCCGCCCCGGTGCAGGGCGATCTTCAGCGCGCACCTGCCAATCCCGAGCGCCCGGCCGCGCCGCAGCCGGTCGGCCCAGCCGGCGATGGGCTGATGGCGATTGTGCGCGCCGATCCCAGCTTTGATCCGGAATATTTCCTCACCGGCGCCCGCGCTGCCTATGAGATGATTGTGAATGCGTTCGCCAAGGGCGATCGCGAGGCGCTGCGCGGCCTGCTGACGCCTAAAGTGTTCGCTTCTTACGATGCCGCCATCACCCAGCGTGAAACGGCCGGCGGCGAAGGGCCGGAACTCGTGCGCCTGCGCAATGCTGAAATTGCCGACGCCGCCCTCACAGGAGATGTCGCGCATATCGCCGTGCGCTTCGAGGCCGAGCTGGCTGAAGGCGCCCACGGCGTGCGCGACGCCCGCGAAAAATGGACGTTCGAGCGCGATATCCGCTCTCCCGACCCGAACTGGCTGCTGGCGCGCGTCACTGCGGCGTGAGCAAGGGCAAGCGCGAGCTTACCAAGGAAGAAAAACAACTCTGGCGCCGCGTCGCGGAAAGCGTGCGCCGCCGCCGCGCGGCTGCGCCGGAAGAGGAGCATGACTCGCCGGCCGAACCGCCGGCTGCGTTACGCGTCAAGTCGCGCCAGCCCGTGCCCTCGCAGCCACCGCCGCCACGCAGCGCCAAGCCCACCCCGCTGGCTGATCGCGGCGGGGAAAAACGGGTTCGCCGTGGAAGGCTCGAGGTCGCCGCCACACTTGATCTGCATGGCCACACTCAAGTCACCGCGCGCACGGCGCTGTCGCGCTTCCTGCGCGCCGCCGCGGCCCGCGGAGACCGCACCGTCATCGTCGTCACCGGGGTCGGCCGCGCGGGGCAGGGCGTGTTGCGCCAGCTTGTGCCCGAATGGCTGGCCGACCACGATTTGCGGCCCCTCATCGCCGGCTATGCGCAGGCGCATCGCGTCCATGGCGGGGCGGGCGCCTATTATGTGTTCCTGAAACGCCCAGTCGATTAGCGCCCGTGCGTCAACGAACGCGCAAGTATGCTCAACAAATCGTTCGCATGGGCTTCAGCCCATCCTAACCAAAGCAAGTGAGAGTGCATCCTCGCGCGCGAATGCGCGCAGGAACCGGAGCGCTTATGCCTGTGGCGAACCTCATCGCGAAGCTGCGCCCCCCGCAGGGTTTGGCCGCGCGTGCGGTGGTGTTCACCTCTGGCGTGATGCTGGCGACGGCTGTGATGTGCGTGACGGTAGTGCTGTGGGGCGCGCAGCGCGAAAGCGCGCGCTATCAGCTTGAGCTGACGCACGATCTTACGCTGCACCTGGCCACCGTTTCCGGCAACATGATCGCGCGGGGCAATATGCGCGCGCTCAATGCCGCCATCAGCGGCGCCTTGGGCCGTGACGGCGTGCGTCGCGTTTATGTCGGCGATCCGCAAAATAACCCGCTGGCCGCTGGCGGCGGATCGGCCGCCGATATCGCCGCTGTCACCGAACTGTCAGCGCGTGCGTTGGCGGCTGGCCACATCACCTATGTCCGCACCAGCGATGGCGGCCTGGCGGTCGCCATGCCGATCATTCGCGATGGGCAAACCCTGGGCGTAGCCGCCCGCATGTGGGATCAGGACGCTTACCGCTTTCAGGCCATTCCCGCATTGGCGCCTTTCCTGCTGGTCCTGGCGCTGCTTGCGCTGATCGCCATTCCGCTGACCGCTTACGCAGTGCGGCGGGCGGTGGCGCCGTTGGCCGAGCTTTCAAAGTTCGCCGAAGATGTCGCCGCCCACGGCCACGCGCCGCCCGTCGACGTGCGAACAGGCGACGAGTTCGAGACGCTTGCGCGGGCGTTCAATCATATGATGGCGCGACTGGACGCCTCGATGCGCCGCATTCAGCAAATCGCTTTCGTCGACCCGGCCACGCAATTGCCGAACCAGGATCGCTTTATCCGCGAGCTGGATCATTTCATCCTGCAGGGCAAGGGCGAGATGGGCATGGTCGCGGTGTTTGAGCTGCAGCGGCTGCCGCGCCTCATGCAAACGCTCGATCATGACGCCGCGCGCGATTTTCTGCGCGTGGTTGCCGAGCGTTTCGCCAGCGCGACGCGCACAGTGGATCGCATTGTGCGCCTGCGCCCGCAGGGTGAGCAGGAGCCAGTGCTTGCGCGTCTTGGCGGGATGGAATTCGCGGTGTTCTCGCCCAGCATCGGCTCGCCGTCAGATGCTGCGCGCTTTGCCCAACATCTCAACGCCGCGCTCAATCAGCCGTTCGAGTGGCGCGGGCACAAATTTACGCTTGGCGCCTGCTGCGGCGTTGCGATCGCGCCGCGCGATGGCCGCGATGCCGACGCCGCCCTCCGCCACGCGCGCATGGCGCTCGGCGCAGCCCAAAACGCGGCCGCGCGGGTCAAAGTGTTCACGCCCTCGCTCGATCGTGAGGCGGTGGCGCGCTTGACGCTGGAGCGCGAAATGCGCGAGGCGCTCGAGCGCAATGAGTTCCGCGCCTTTTTCCAGCCGAAGATCGATCTCGGCACTGGGCGCATCGGCGCTTGCGAAGCATTGGCGCGCTGGGTGCGCCCGGATCGCACCATCATCAGCCCCGGCCGGTTTATTCCGGTTGCGGAGGAGGGCGGACTGATCGGGCCGCTTTCGGACGCGATCATGCGCGAAGCCTGTTGGAAGGCCGCCGCTTGGGCGCGCGCTGGCTATCCAATCAAGGTCGCAGTGAATGTGTCGGCGCTGCAGTTTCGCAGCGATCGCTTCGCTGAAAACGTGTTGCGCGTGGTGCAGCACGCGGGCTTGGCGCCGGATCATCTGGAGCTCGAGATCACCGAATCCGTGGTGATGGAAGATCCCGATCGTGCGCTGCGTGTGATCCGTCCGCTTCGCGATGCAGGCGTTCGCCTCGCGATCGACGACTTCGGCTGCGGCCATTCCAGCCTCGCCGCTCTCTCTAAGCTGCCGTTCGATGTGATCAAGATCGATCAGCAATTCGTGCGCGCAATCGAGCATGGCGATCCCCAGGCCGAAGCGATCGTCGACATGATCCTGGCGCTGGCGCGCACGCTGAAGTTGGAGGTCGTCGCGGAAGGCGTTGAGCGGCGCGATGACGTGGAATTTTTCGCCCAGCGCGGCTGCCACTGGATCCAGGGCTTCCTTTATGGCGCGGCCGTCTCTGCGCCGGAATTCGCCGAGTTGCTGCGCCGCCAGGGCGGAGAAGACGTCGAATCCGTCGACGCGGCTTGATCGCGGCGCGCCGCTCCGCCACATGATGGCGCATGAGTGAGCAAAGCGCCTGGCACGGCACCACCATCGTCTGCGTGCGCAAGGGCGGCAAAGTCGTCCTTGCTGGCGACGGGCAGGTTTCGGCCGGGCCGACCATCCTGAAAGGCAACGCCCGCAAAGTGCGCCCGCTGGCCGGCGGGATGGTGATTGCAGGCTTCGCCGGCGCCACCGCCGACGCGTTCGCACTGTTCGAGCGGCTTGAGCAGAAGCTTGAGCGCTTTCCTACCCAGCTCGCCCGCGCTTCGGTGGAACTAGCCAAGGATTGGCGCACCGATCGCGCGCTGCGCCGCCTGGAAGCCATGTTGATCGTGGCCGATAAGGACGAAACGCTGCTGCTCACTGGCGCCGGCGATGTACTGGAGCCTGAGCATCCGGTAATTGCTGTCGGCTCCGGCGGAAACTTCGCCTACGCCGCCGCCCGCGCGCTTTACGAGTATGAGGAAGATGCCGAAGCCATCGCCCGCAAGGCGATGGCGATCGCCGCCGACATCTGCGTCTACACCAACCGCCAGCTGACGGTGGAAATGCTCAGAAGCGGCTCGTAGGGCAGTGCCCGCCCCAAGCTGCGCCCGCGTGACGCCTTGCGCCCGAGGCGGGGCTGCCTAAGTCAAGGGCCATGTCGTATTTTTCTCCGCGCGAAATCGTCTCCGAGCTTGATCGCTTCATCGTCGGCCAGGACGACGCCAAGCGCGCCGTAGCGATCGCGCTGCGCAATCGCTGGCGGCGCAAGCAAACGCCCGAGGCGCTGCGCGAAGAAATCACGCCGAAGAACATTCTCATGATCGGCCCAACCGGGGTGGGCAAAACAGAAATCGCGCGCCGCCTGGCGCGCCTCGCAGGGGCGCCGTTTCTCAAAGTCGAGGCGACTAAGTTCACGGAGGTCGGCTATGTCGGGCGTGATGTAGAGCAGATCGTCCGCGATCTCGTCGAGGTTGCGCTCGATCTTGCGCGTGAGCGCCGCCGCCGCGAAGTGCGCGCCCGAGCCGAAGCCGCCGCGGAAGAGCGCGTGCTCGACGCGCTGGTGGGGCAGGGCGCCTCAAGCGCAACGCGCGAGAGCTTTCGCAAAAAGCTGCGCAACAACGAACTGGGCGTCAGCGCTATCGAAATTGATCTTGCCGATACCTCAAATCCGCTGGGCGGGTTTGAGTTGCCGGGGCAGCCCGGCGGCGTCGGCGTGATGAATCTGGGCGACATCTTCGGCAAAGCCTTGGGCGGGCGCACCAAGCGCGTGCGCATGACAGTCAATGAAGCCTATCAGCCGCTGCTGCGCGAAGAGAGCGATAAGCTGATCGATCAAGAGGCTCTGGTCAAAGAAGCGCTCACCCTCACCGCCGAAGATGGCATCGTCTTTTTGGACGAGGTCGATAAAATCGCCGCCCGCAGCGAGCGTCTCGGCGGGGGCGACGTCTCGCGCGAGGGCGTGCAGCGCGATCTGTTGCCCCTGATTGAAGGCACGATTGTCGCCACCAAGCACGGCCCGGTGAAGACTGACCACATCCTGTTCATTGCCTCGGGCGCCTTTCACGTCGCCAAGCCGTCAGACTTGCTGCCTGAGCTGCAGGGCAGGCTGCCAATCCGCGTTGAATTGAAGGCGCTCACGCGTGACGACTTTCGCCGCATCCTCACGGAGCCTGAGGCCAGTCTTGTGAGGCAATACAAGGCGCTGATGCTCACGGAGGGCGTCACGCTGGATTTCCGCGACGAGGCCATCGACGCCATTGCTCAAATCGCGGCCGATGTGAACGCCAACGTCGAGAACATTGGCGCCAGGCGCCTGCAAACAGTGATGGAACGCCTGCTGGACGAGGTCTCCTTCACCGCGTCCGACCGCAATGGCGAAACAATTATTGTCGACGCGGCTTACGTGCACGCCCACGTCGGCGCGCTAGCCAAGAACACCGATCTCTCGCGGTTTATTCTCTAGACGCGGAATCCACGCGAAAGCGCGAGCGCCCGCAGATTGGTTTCGGGCCGCGGGCCCATGTGGCTGATCACCTCCGCCGCCGCTAATGAGGCCAGCGCGCCGCACTCCGGCAGCGTGCGCCCCCGCGCGTGCGCAAACAGAAAGCCTGCAGCATAGAGGTCGCCAGCGCCCGTGGTGTCGACCACCGTGGTTGAGATCGGCGCCACCTCAACGCGCTGCTCCCCCTCGGCGATCAGCGATCCCTTCTCCGAACGCGTCACCGCCACCAGCGGGCACGCCTTGTGCGCCGCCTCCAGCGCGGCGTGCAAATCTTTGGCTTCGTAAAGAGAAAGTATCTCCGCCTCATTGGCGAAAAGAATGTCCACGTGCCCGGCCACCAGATGGCGGAAGCTGTCGCGGTGGCGCTCCACGCAAAACGTATCGGAAAGCGTCAGCGCCACTTTGCGCCCGGCGCTACGCGCGATTTCCGCCGCGCGCACGAAGGCCGCTTTCGCTTCATCGCGATCGAACAGATAGCCTTCCAAAAAGAGCGTTTGGCCCGCGCGGATGAGGTCGGCATCCAGATCTTCCGGGGCCAGCATCGTCGATGCGCCGAGATAGGTGCTCATTGAGCGCTGACCGTCCGGTGTGACCGCGATCAGGCAACGCGCGGTTCCCGGCGGCAGCGCGCGCGGCGCACTGTCGAAGGTGACGCCGGCGGCGCGGAACTCCTGCGTGAAGCGCGCGCCAAGCGCATCCTGCGCCACCTTGCCGATGTAGCCGGCCTTGCCGCCAAAGCTCGCCACGCCCGTCATCGTATTGGCCGCTGAGCCGCCGGCTGCGGTCACGGCATCCTCGCCGAACGCGGCCGTGAGGTGATCCGCCCGCGGCTCATCGATCAGCGTCATGCCGGCCTTGGCGATGCCTTCGCTTGCCAGAAAGCTGTCCGGCACCGCTTTGAGAATGTCGATGATGGCGTTGCCGACGGCGACGACGTCATAAGTCGGAGTGGTCATGAGCAATCCTGGGGAAAGGGCGGTTTAAACCCTGGACCAGCCCTGGAGGCAAGCATTGCCCCGGCGTGATTCGATGGGCATGGTCGCGCGCATGCGATCCCTTCTCCTGTGCGGCGCATTGGCCACGCTGGCCGCCTGCGCAACGGCTGCGCCGAGCGCCCCCACGCCCACGGCAGCAGCCGCTGCGCCGGCCGCGCCCTCGCGCCTTGCGCAAATGCTGGCCGCCGCGGGCAGGGCCAACGCGCCTGTTCAGCAGGAAGTGGAGCGCTCTCTCGGGCGCCCAGATGTGGTGCGCCGCGATGGCGCAGGCGCCGCGCTTACGTACCGGATGGAAACGTGCGCTTTGCTGCTCTTGTTCGCCGCGGATGCGCGCAATGAGATGCGTTTGGCCGAAGCTCACCCCAGCGCCCGCCGAGCCGGCGAGGCTGCGCCCAGCCTGGATCAGTGCGCCGCAGAGGCGGCGACGCGCGGCGGCTGAATGGCGCGCGTCGCCTATCTCACAGGCCGCAGCTATCGCGGCGCACCGACCCCGCCGGGTGATGTGCCCCCTTTAGAGCGCGTTAGCCGCGATCTGATTTTCGCCGCTGGCCGCGAACACGGCGTCGAGTTTGAGGTGGCGTATTGGGATGATGCGCAGCTCGCCGTGCGAGGGTTCGACGCCGCTGTGATCCGCACGTGCTGGGACTATCACGAGCGGCCGGAGCATTTTCTCGCTAGCCTCGACGCGTTTGAGCGCGCGGGCCTTGCCGTGTTCAATCGCAGCGAGGTCGTGCGCTGGAACTTCCGTAAAACCTATCTGCAGCAGCTAGGCCCCTCCGCGATCGAAACCGTGTGGGCTGAAAAGGCCGATGCGCACACCGTCGCCAAGGCGTTCGATGCGCTTGAAGCCGCCGAAGTTGTCGTAAAGCCGCAAGTTGGCGCGGGGTCGCGCGAGACGGTGCGCCTTCAACGCAATGCGTGGAGCGAATCCGATTTGATCGGCGCGCCGCGCGCCGCGGCGATGATTCAGCCCTATCTGCGCAGCATTGAAACGGAAGGGGAGCGTTCCCTGTTCTGGTTTGGCGGGGCGTTCTCGCACGCCATTCGCAAAGTGCCTCATGCCGGCGATTGGCTCGCCAATATGCCCGGCCGCACCGCGTTTCTGGCCGAGCCGGCGCCCCCCGCTGCGATGGCGGCGGCGGAGGCCGCCCGCGAACGCGCGCCTGGCGATCTCCTCTATGTGCGCATTGATCTGGTGTTGGGCGATGACGGCGCCTGGCGCGTGATCGAGATCGAAGCGATTGAGCCTTACCTCTTTCTCGATTTCGCGCCTGAAGGGGCGGGGCGTTTCGTCGGCGCGATCGCCCGCGTCTTGGGCGTGTAAAGGCAAAGGTCGGAAATGGCGCAGCGCGGGCATTCAGGCTTGCGCGCCAAGCACGTATAGCGCCCATGCAGGATCAGCCAGTGGTGCGCGCCGTGCAGGTATTTCTGCGGCGTAATGCGCATCAACTGCGCCTCCACCTCCGCCGGCGTCTTTCCGGCAGCAAGGCCAGTGCGATTGGCGACGCGAAAAACATGCGTATCCACCGCGATTGTGCCTTCGCCGAATATCTCCATTAGCACCACGTTCGCGGTTTTGCGCCCAACCCCCGGCAGCGCCTCCAGCGCGGCGCGCTCACGGGGCACTTCCCCGCCATGCTGATCCAGCAGCGCTTGCGAGAGGGCGATGACATTCTTGGCTTTGTTGCGCCACAAGCCGATGGTCTTGATGTGGTCGGCCACGCCGGCTTCGCCCAGCGCCAGCATTTTCCTCGGCGTATCCGCCAGCTTGAACAATGGCCCGGTGGCGCGATTCACGCCCTTATCCGTGGCCTGCGCCGAAAGCACCACCGCCACTAAGAGTGTGTAGGGGTTGGTGTAGGCCAGTTCCGTGCGCGGGTCGGGCTCGAGTTCGGCAAGGCGTGCATAAAGCGCCTCGGCCTTCGCCTTGGTGAGCCGTTTGGCCATGCAACTTCCTCTTGGCGCGACATCGCCAGGCGTTAGCTTAAGCCCATGAGCCCGCGCTGGGAACGCACGCCTTCGCCGCCGCATCTTGAGCCACGCGCCCTGCTGATGGACGCCACCCTGCGGCCGCATCGAAGCTTGAGCTTCGCCGCATTCAAGCTTCTGCTGGCGGTGTTCATCTGCATGAATGTCGCTGTCGCCGGCTTCTTCTTGGCGCAGGGCGCGTTTCCGGTGGCGGGCTTTCTCGGGCTCGATGTGTTGGCGCTGTCGCTGGCGTTTTGGTGGAATTACCGCGCCGCGCGCCGCCAGGAGTTCGTGCGCGTGGCGCCGGGGCAAGTGCATGTCGCCAGTGTCGATCCAGCAGGCGGGGCCACGCACTGGGTGCTTAATCCCGCCTGGGCGCGTGTCGCGCGCGATGAACGCCGCGGCGTGCTGATCCGCGCGGGGAGGGGGCAGATGCGTGTTGGCGCGTTTCTGTCGGAGGAAGAGTGCGCAAGCTTCGCCCAGGCCCTCGATGCCGCGCTTTGGCGCGCCAAACGCGGCGGCTACAGCCCCAGCACGTCCGCCATCGAATAGAGCCCCGGCGGCTTGGCCGCCGCCCACGCCGCCGCGGCCAATGCGCCATCGGCGAACACCGCCCGGTCGAGCGCCTGATGTGATAGCGTCAGCACTTCGCGCTCCGCCGCGAAGGCCACCGTGTGCTCGCCCACAATGCCGCCGCCGCGCACCACCGCGAAACCAATGCCGCCTTCCGGCCGCGCCCCGGTAATGCCCTCGCGCGCTGGCAGTCGTACATCCGCCAGCGCCGCGCCGCGCCCTTTGGCGGCGGCTTCGCCCAACAACAGCGCCGTGCCGGAGGGTGCATCCACCTTGCGCCGATGATGCGCCTCGGTGATTTCGATATCCCACTCGGGCCCCAGCGCCTTGGCAGCCTGGCGCACCAGCGCCGCAAGCAGGTTTACACCGAGGCTGAAATTGCCAGAGCGCACAATGGCGATGCGGGTCGCGTGTGCGGCGACCTGCTGCTCCTGCGCCGGCGTCAATCCCGTCGTGCCGATGATGGCCACGCGAACGGGTGTCGACGAGAGCGCATTGAGCGCGTCGAGCGTGGCCGCTGGCGTCGTGAAATCGATCCAGACTTGCGCGTTGGCCGCCGCCGCCGCCGCATCGGTGGAGAGCGCGAAGCCGCAAAGAGCGCCCAGCGCCTGAGCACGCTCGGTGCCGCCGGCGATGCTGAAGCGCGGATCCGCGCCCGCTGCGGCGGCGATGGCTTGTCCCATGCGGCCGGCCGCGCCAGCGATGGCGATGGAAAGAGTCATGGCAGCTTGTCTAGGCCCGCGCGCGCCGCCACGGCAAGCCGTTAGCGTGAGGGGCCTTCGCTGGCGCCCTCGAAGAAGCGCTTCATGCTGTCGAAAAAGCCCTTGCTTTGCGGGTGGGCCTCTTCGCCGCAATCCTTGGCGAACTCTTCAAGCAGCTTGCGCTGCTTGGCCGTGAGGTTCACCGGCGTCTCCACCAGCAGCTCGACATGCAGATCGCCGCGCTCCTTGGCGCGCAGATGCGTCATGCCTTTGCCTTTGATGCGGAAGCGTCGGCCTGTCTGCGCGCCCGGCGGGATGGTGACTTTGGCGCGTTCGCCATCGATAGTCGGAACTTCCATTTCCCCGCCCAGCGCGGCTTTGCACATCGGCGCCGGCGCCCGGCAGTACAAGTCCGCGCCATCGCGCTCGAACAATTGGTGCGGCTTCACCGAGAGGAAGAGATAGAGATCGCCGGGCGGGCCGCCGCGCAAGCCCATATCGCCTTCGCCAGCTAGGCGGATGCGCGTACCATCTTCCACGCCGGCGGGGATTTTCACCGAAAGCTTGCGCTCGTTCTGCGTGAGCCCGCGCCCGCCGCAAGCGCGGCAGGGATTCTTGATGGCCTGTCCGCGCCCGTGGCAGGCGGGGCAGGTGCGTACGATGCGAAACATGCCCTGGCTGGCGCGTACTTGGCCGGCTCCATTACAGGTGCGGCAGGTCTCAAGCGGCGCGTTGCCCTCCGAGCCGGAGCCGCGGCACGGCTGCCACGCCTGCGCGCGTGGCGCGACGCTTTCGCGGTCCGCGCCGCGGAACGCGTGCTCCCGCGTGCTCTCAAGATCGTAGCGCACATCGGCGCCGCGCTCGGGCCCGTTGCGCGGCCCGCCGCGGCCGCGCGCGAACATATCTTCGAAGCCTCCCCCGAAAATTTCGTTGAAGAGATCGGAGAAGTCCGAAAAGCCGGCTGCGCCCGGGCCCGCCCCCGGCCCGCCGCCCTGGAACGCCGCCTTGCCGTGGCGATCGTACAGCGCGCGCTTCTGCGGATCGGAAAGCACGGCGTACGCTTCGCCGAGCTCCTTGAATTTTTCCTCGGAAACCTTGCAGCCGGGGTTTTGATCAGGGTGCAGCTTCATCGCCAGCTTGCGGAAAGCCGACTTGATGGTGGCCGCGTCCGCGTCGCGCGGCACGCCCAGCGTTTCATAATAATCGCGATCAGCGCTCATGACGCGATCCAGATGTGAAAGCGGCGGTCGCCCCGCAAGGGGACGAGCCGCCGGATTTCAGTGTGCCGAAGGCGCGTGCGCATCGAACGACCCTGGTGTGGCGGGCTTAGGCGCTGCGCTTGTTGTTGCCGTCGACTTCTTCGAAGTCAGCGTCAACAACACCTTCCTGGCCCGGCTGATCGCCGCCGGGGGCCGCGCCTTGCGGCGCGCCGCCATAGAGCGCCTCGCCAATCTTCATCGAGGCTTGCACCAAGGCTTGCGTCTTGGCGGCGATGTCACTGGTGTTGTTGCCTTCGAGCGCCGTTTTCAGCGCGGCGATCGCCGCTTCGATGGCTTGCTTATCGCCAGCCGGGATCTTGTCTCCGTTTTCGACGATCTGCTTTTCAGTCGCGTGCACCAGCGCTTCGCCTTGGTTCTTGGCCTCGGCCAGCTCGCGGCGCTGCTTGTCTTCGCCGGCGTGCTCTTCGGCCTCTTTCACCATGCGCTTGATATCGTCATCGCTGAGCCCGCCCGAAGGCTGGATGCGCATGCTTTGCTCTTTGTTCGTCGCCTTATCTTTGGCGCCGACAGAGACGATGCCGTTCGCATCGATATCGAAGGTGACTTCGATCTGCGGCATGCCGCGCGGGGCAGGGGGGATGCCCACGAGGTCGAACTGGCCCAGCGGGCGATTGTCCGCCGCCATTTCCCGCTCGCCTTGGAAGACGCGAATGGTCACCGCGTTCTGATTGTCTTCGGCGGTCGAGAAGATTTGGCTCTTCTTGGTCGGGATGGTGGTGTTGCGCTCGATCAGGCGGGTAAACACGCCGCCGAGCGTCTCAATGCCCAGCGAAAGCGGCGTGACATCCAGCAGCACGACATCCTTGACGTCACCCTGCAGCACGCCCGCCTGGATCGCGGCGCCAACAGCGACGACCTCGTCCGGGTTAACGCCCTTGTGGGGGTCGCGGCCGAAGAACTCTTTCACCACTTGCTGGATTTTCGGCATGCGCGTCATGCCGCCGACGAGCACCACTTCCTTGATGTCGGAAGCGGAAAGGCCGGCGTCTTTCAACGCCGCCTTGCAGGGGCCGATCGTCTTTTGCACCAGATCGTCGACTAGGCTTTCGAACTTCGCGCGCGTCAGCTTCATGTTGAGGTGAAGCGGATTGCGGTTGGCGTCCATCGAGATGAACGGCACGGAGACATCGAACTCCGTGCGGCTGGAAAGCTCCTTCTTGGCCTGTTCGGAAACTTCCTTCAGCCGCTGCAGCGCAAGCTTGTCCTGGCGCAGATCGACGCCGTTCTGCTTTTTGAACTCGTCGGCCAGGTAATTGAGGATGCGAACGTCGAAGTCTTCGCCGCCGAGGAAGGTATCGCCATTGGTCGAGCGCACCTCGAACACGCCATCGCCGATCTCAAGGATCGAGACGTCGAACGTGCCGCCGCCGAGGTCATAAACGGCGATGGTCTTGGTGCCGGCGTCCTTGCTCTTATCCAGCCCGTAGGCGAGGGCGGCGGCGGTCGGCTCGTTGATGATGCGCAGAACTTCCAGCCCGGCGATCTTGCCGGCGTCCTTGGTGGCTTGGCGCTGAGCGTCGTTGAAATAGGCCGGAACGGTGATCACGGCCTGCGTCACCGGCTCGCCGAGATAATCTTCCGCCGTCTGCTTCATCTTCTGCAGTACGAACGCGGAGATTTCAGACGGCGCGTACTGCTTGTCGCGCCCTTGAATCCAAGCGTCCCCGTTGGGGCCTTTGACGATCTTATAGGGAACGAGCTCAGCGTCCTTCTTGGAGATGGGATCGTCAGCGGAGCGCCCGATCAGGCGCTTCACGGCGTAATAGGTGTGGGTCGGATTAGTGATCGCCTGGCGCGCGGCCTGGATTCCGATCAAGCGCTCGCCGCTTTCCGTGAATGCTACCACGGAGGGCGTGGTGTTGGAGCCTTCCGCGTTGACGATGACTTTCGGCGCGCCGCCTTCCATCACCGCGACACACGAATTGGTCGTGCCCAAATCGATCCCGATCACTTTGCCCATTGCTCTTTCCTCGTTCCTGTCAGCGGCGCGGCTTCACTTGGCGGACCCTCAAAGGCGTCCTCGAAGCGTCGCGTCCCGTACTTGGTTCAGTGTTTCGCCGGCCCGTCGCCCCGTCCCAAGCTTCGGACCGCCTGTTTTCGAGGTTCATGTGGTGTATCGCTTTCCGCGCGCAAGGCTTTTGGGCCCTCTATCCGCATTCGCGGCAGGGAAATAGTGCAAACCCGCTTTGCGCCCGACGCAGAGCGGAACAAAAAAGAAACCGAATGCGCTGATAGAACCCCGACATGACCCGCCCCGGCGCCGATCTCGATGGCTTCAAACTTTGGCCCAGCCGGCTTTCCCGCGCTGAGCAGGAGGCCCTGCGCGACGCCGTGTTTGCGCGCTTCCGGGCGGCGCCCCTTTATGTGCCCCGCATGCCGAAGTCCGGCCAGCCCATGCGGGTGCGGATGACCAATTTCGGCGCGCTCGGCTGGGTCACGGATAAGGAGCGCGGCTACCGCTACCAGCCGGCCCACCCCGACACCGGTAAGCCCTGGCCCGACATGCCGGCTGCGGTTCTGGCGCTGTGGGAGGCCCTGAGCGGTTATCCCGCGCCGCCGGAAGCTTGCTTGGTGAACCTCTATGAAGGCGACGCGCGCATGGGCCTCCACGTCGATAGCGACGAGGAGGCCTGGGATGCGCCGGTGCTATCCATCTCGCTCGGCGATACCGCGCTTTTCCGCATTGGCGGGGTGCTGCGTTCGGATCCCACGCGCAGCGTCCGCCTGGCCTCGGGCGATGTGTGCTTGCTCGGCGGGCCAAGCCGGCGCGCCTATCACGGTGTCGATCGCATTCTCCCCGGCACGTCGAGCCTGTTGCCCAAGGGCGGGCGCATCAATCTCACGGTGCGGCGGGTGACGCCTCCGGGCTAGGCTGCGGCTGCTCCGCGGCGCGCGGCGCGTTTTCGGGGCGCGCGCTGCGCACCACGAAATCCGGCCGCCATCCCGCCGGTGGCCCCCCGGCCGAGAAGGGCAGGCGCCCCGCGGCGATCTCATGCGCCTTCCACACCATGGCATTATGCACACGGTGCCAGCCCGAAGGGTGATCGTAAAACAGTCGCTCTTCGATCGGCGAAGGCTCCATCTTTCGGTATTCGCTCAGCAACACCGCCGCTTCTGCGAAGCCATCGGGCTCGCGCGCGGCGTTCAGGCCGAACATGTCGGCTTGCTGTTCGTGGAAATAAATCAGGTTGCGTTGCAGCGGCGCCGTGAATAGCCCCACAATCGCCAGCAACACCATGATCAGCGGTAACCCCGCGGGGTCGGCAATGTCGCGAATGCCCCATCGCTCGTTCTTCGCCAGCGCGCGGAAGCCGAAATGCACCAGCGCGAACGTTAGCAGGATCATGCCGGCGTTCATGATCAGGATGGAAACGATATGGCCCAGCACGTAATGGCCGATCTCGTGCGCCATCACGGCGCGCACTGCCGCCGGGCTCGCGCGCTCAAGCAACGTGTCGGCGAGTGAAATGCGTGTCGTGCCGCCCAGCCCCGAAACATTTGCGCTGATGCTGTTCGTCTGGCGGGAGCGATCATAGACATAGACATTATCCGCCGGCACGCCGTTGGCCTGGGCCATCGCCAGAATGTCATCGCGCAGTTCGCCCTGCGGCATCTCCGTGTAGGTGTTGAACAGTGGCGCAATATAGACCGGCGCGACCATGATCATAACCGCCGCAAATGCGATCGAAACGGCTGAACCCCAAATCCACCACGTATTCTTCGCCGCCCGCACGATCAGATAAATCACGGTGAGAAAGACCGTGCCGATCACCAGCCCGATGCCGAAGCTCATCGCCGCTTCACCGAACCATTCAGGCAATGTCTGGGTCGAAAGCCCGTAGCGGTGCTCGCGCACGAAGCCGACATAGTATTGGAACGGGAAGGTCAGCAACGAAGAGGCCAGGATGTAGAAGAAAGACGTTCCGGCCGCCACCAGCGGAAACCACTTCACCGTCTTCTCAAGCCAGGCGCGTACGCCGCGCGCCCAGCCGAGCATAAGGAACAGCCCCGCTACAACGATGGAAATGGCCGTGCCGGCGAAATCGATCAGATAGCCGCCTTCGAAATACGCGTTGGAGCGCGCGGTGGCTTCCGGCCCCATCGTCGCCAGCCAGGCTCGCGTGGCTTGTTCTGGATCGAAGGGCAGGGCGGCCGCCGCGGGCCCTGCAAGCAAAGCAGCGCCAAGCGCCGCGCCGGTCGCTAACCAAATACGCATGATCTCGTCCCTCCCGCGCCGCGAGCCTGCATCCGAACCAAACTCGTGCGCAAGGGGAAGCCGGCCGGTGGGGGAATAGCCGCGACGCGATTTTCGCGCCGCGGCGCGCCAAATTGGCGGCGTGTGGGCTGGCATGCGCCATGCTACATTGTGCGCTTCCCGCGGAGCGTGCGTTGTATGAAGGAGACCGCCGATCTGGCGATGGACCGCAAGCCGGCCGTCGCGCTTGCCGGCACGGCCATGGCCGAGCTGCGCAAGACCCGCGCGGCTATCGTGCGGCAAAGCGCGATCGTCTGGGGCGAACACTGCACTGAGTGCGCCTTTCCCGCCTGCTATAGCGCTTGCAGTTTCTACACCCCGCGCGCCGATGGCCATTGCCGCCGCTTCGCCGCCGGCATCGAAGATGTGGTCAGCAACGAACTCTCGCTAACGCGCATCGCGTTCAGGCGCTGGGGCAAGCTTGAAGGGAAGGGGCCCGTCGCGCTGAAGACGCCGCAGGCCCGCGCGGCGCTGCACACGCTCGATTCCGCCGCTGCGCGCGCCATGGCGCCGCTGCCTCGTGGTGCGCAGGATGGCCTGAGGTGGCGCTGGAACATAGCCAAGCAGAACTTGGCCCAACGTGGCGAAGCGCCAGTCGAGCAGAGCGTATTCATTGTCGAAGCCGTGGCGGAAGCGGGCGAGGCCTTCACGCTTACCATCGTGCCCGCGGAAAAAACCACGGCTGGCCTGTTTCAAGCGCCGCTGGCGATCAAGCCCGGCTACAATCGCTTCGTTTTGCCCGTCCGCGAAATCGCCGCGCGCATTGATCTTGCGCAGCCATACTTGATCCAGATTGAGCCCGTCGCTGGCGCCGGCACGGCGCCGATCGTGTTCGGCGTCGTCGATTTCTGCGTGCTGTCGGCGCAGCTGGCGCAGATCAGCGGCCTCAGCGCCAGCGGCGCGCGGCCCAAGATCAAATGCGTTGTCTGGGATTTGGATAATACTGTCTGGCGCGGCACGCTGGTGGAGGATGGCGTCGAGGGCGTCACCCTGCGCGGCGATGCCGTCGCGCTGATTCATGCGCTTGACGCGCGCGGCGTGATCAATTCCATCGCCTCGAAGAACGATGCAGCGCTGGCGTTCAGCGCGCTTGAAAAGTTTGGCCTGCGCGATTTGTTCGTGTTTCCTCAGATCAGCTGGGGCCCCAAGAGCGAAGCCATCCGCCGTATCGCCGCCGCCATGGATGTGGGCCTGGACACCTTCGCCTTCATTGACGATCAGCCGTTTGAGCGCGGCGAGGTGAGCGAGCTCGTGCCTGAAGTTGAGGTTTTCGCCGATGGCGAAATCGAAAGCCTGTTGGCGCTGCCGCGCTTCGACGTGCCCGCCACGGCCGAAAGCCGCGCCCGCCGGGCCATGTATCAGACCGAGGAGCAACGCCAGAGCGCGCTTGCCGCTTCGGAGATGGACTACACAGCCTTCTTACGCTCGTGTGCGATCCGCCTTGAGATCACGCAGCTTGCGCCGGCGAACTTGACGCGCATTTACGAGCTCGCCCAGCGCACCAACCAGCTGAATTTTTCCGGCACGCGCTATACGCGCGAACAGCTTGAGGCGCTGAATCCCGAGGATACGTTCGTGCTGCGCTGCGCCGACAAGTTTGGCGATTACGGCATTATCGGCTTTTGTGTGCTGGAGGAGGCGCGCGTGGCGTCCTTCTTCATGAGCTGCCGCGCCCAACGCAAGCGGGTGGAGGAGGCCTTCTTCGGCTTCCTGGCGGAGCGTTTGGCCGCGCGCGGTCAGCATGAGCTGCGGGTGGATTTCCGCCGCACCGCCAAGAATGGCGCTTCGGTGGCGATGCTGGAAGGTTTGGGCTTCACTTATGCCGCGGCCGATGAAGGCTCGGGCGTTTTTGTCCGCCCGCTCGCCACTCCCTTTGCCGATCGCGACGTGGTGGCGGCGAGCTTCCAGCCGCGCGTGGCGGAGGTGGCGTGATGCGGGCGTTGGCTGCGCGCGTCGGCCGCGCGCTGAATGAACGCTTCACACGCCGCTGGGCTCCGGATGCGATTCCAAGCCGTCTCAGCGCGCCGGTCGTGAGCTTCAGCTTCGATGACTTCCCCCGTTCCGCGCTCACCGTCGGCGGCGCGCTCTTAAAGGCGCAGGGCGCGCTGGGCACATATTTCGCCGCCGGGCGCTTCGCGGGCGTCTGCGAAGGCGGCATCGATTATTTCACGGACGATGATGTGCGGCAGGCCACCGAAGATGGCCACGAGATCGGCTGCCACACATTCGGCCACGTGCGCCTGCCGCATGCCGCCACCGCCGAGATTGAGGCAACGTTGGCGGAAAACGCCGCCTATGTTCGCCGCATCGCCCCGGAGACTGAGCTGACCAGCTTCGCCTATCCGTTCGGTCACGTGAGCCCGACGCGCAAGGCGATGATGGGCCGCCGCTTTCCCGTTTGCCGGGGCATTTGGCCAGGCGTGAATGCAGGCCGCATCGACATGGCGCAGCTGCGCGCCGTGCCGCTTGAACAAAACTCATTCGGCAAGCTGGACATCGACGCCTTCATCGAAGAGGCCGTTCGCCGCAATGGCTGGCTG
>JAEUMU010000084.1 GCA_016791325.1 Hyphomonadaceae bacterium | reverse complement strand
CCGCCTTACCGGGGGGGCGCTCGATTTCTGGATCGATCCCAGCCGCGGCATGATGTTCGATCAGCGCGCGCGCGGCATGCCCGTGACGATCATCTATGACCGTAACCGCCGCGAGGTGGCCCGGCTGACCGGCGGCGCCGACTGGGCCGGGGATGATGCGGCCGCGCTGATCGAAGCGGTATTGGCCGAACAATGAGCGCCGAAATCGAGACCGAACGTCTGGTGCTGCGGCCGCATCGACTTTCGGACTTCGAAGCGATGGCGGCGATGTGGGCCGAGCCTGAGGTGGCGCGCTTCATTAGCGGCCAACCATCGACGACCGAGGAGAGTTGGCTCCGGCTGCAACGCTATGCGGGGCATTGGCCGCTGTTCGGTTTCGGCTATTGGGCGTTGATCGAAAAGGAGAGCGGGCGCTACTTGGGCGATGGCGGGTTCATGGAGAGCCGACGCGGTTTTCCGCCACCTTTCGACGCCCCAGAGCAAGGCTGGGCCATTGCTGGATGGGCGCAGGGAAAGGGCTACGCCCGTGAAGGCTGCGAGGCCATGCTGGCATGGGCCGAGGCGCACTTTAGGCGGCGCGATTTCGTGTGCATGATCGCGCCGGAAAACACGCCTTCGCTCAAGCTGGCCGGTCGGTTGGGCTACCGCGAGTACGCGCGGGCGGAATATCGCGGCGCGCCCGTCGTGCTTTTCCGCCGCGCCTAGAGATATGGCGAAAGCGCAAAACGCACGCGCGAGCCTTGGGCCAGCACCTGAGCGTAGCTCGCGGGATGCTCGGGCGCACTTACTGCTGGCCATAGTGCGATAAAGCGATCCAATTCCGCCACGGCTTCGCGATAGGCGCGAGCGTTGCTGTGTTCCAGCGCCGTCCGGCCGGAGACAAGAGCGTCGCGCGCAGCAAGCGCGGCGCCAAGGCTATGTTGATACTCGATGGGATCAACGAAGTCGGCCTGGTTCACGCCTTGATAGAGGCCGGTGGCGATGTCGACCATTCGCGCGGTCAAGGCGGCGTGATCATAGGTGAGCGGCGCACGTGCGGCGTCGATCGCTTGCGCCGCAGCTGCGAGAGCGGCGGCATCTGCTCCAGCCGCGCGGACGGGGGCGACATTAAAGCCGCCGAAGGCGGCTGTTGCGGGGTCATACACTTCCAGCAAACCCTGCTGAACCAGAACTTCGGCCTCTTCCGAGGCGCCGGATGCGGCCACCTGCTGTGCGACAAGAACGAATCCCTTCAGGTGCTGAAGCCGCATGGCCGTGAGCTGAGCGCCGTCGACGCCAGCATAGGCGGTGGCGGCGCCGGCTTCGCCCGCTTCGCCGCCCGCACTTGCCGCTTCCGGAGCGGGTGGGGAAGCAGCTTCGCCGGCCTCGCCGCCTTCGCCACTGGCGCCCGCCTGGCCGCGCTCGCCGCCGTTTTCACCGCCTTCGCCGCCGCACGCAGCCAGCCCCAGAACCAATGCCGCACCGGCTGCGCGCCAGAGCTTGAATTTTGTCATTCGCATGCGTCTCTCCGCGTGAGCGCCGCCGTTCTGGACGAATTGCGAGTTATTCGCAATAAGGGTCGAGCATGTTTGTGATCCTGCAAGGTGTTTTGGAGCCGGAAGATGTTGCGCGCGCGCGCCGCGAGTGCGCGGCGCTGCCCTGGCGCGCGGGCAAACACACGGCGGGCGCGGCGGCGCGGCGGGTGAAAGACAACCTCCAGGCGGATGGCGCGGACCCGCGCACGCAAGCGTTGGAGGCGTTCGTGAGCGAAGCGCTGCGCCGTCATCCCTTGTTCGAAATCGCAGCGCGCCCGGCGAAAATCTCGCGACTGCTGTTTTCGCGTTATGCGCAGGGCATGACCTACGGCGCCCATACCGATGATGCGCTGATGGGGCCGCCGAACGCGCGGCTGCGCAGCGATGTGGCTTTCACGCTCTTTCTGGCGAGCGCGGATGAGTATGACGGCGGTGCGCTCGTCATTGATAGCGCGCTTGGCGAGCAAGACATCAAACTGGCGGCAGGCGACGCCATTCTCTACCCAGCGGGGACAATCCACCACGTGGCGCCGGTGACGAGGGGCGAGCGGATTGCGGCTGTAGGGTGGGTGCAGAGCGCTGTTGCGGAAGCAGGTCGGCGGGAAATTCTATTCGATCTCTCAGTGGCGCGTGCGCGGCTGGGCGAGGCCGGCGCTGCGCGAGAGGAACTTCTGCGCCTGGATAAGAGCATTTCGAACCTCCTGCGCTTGTGGGCGCACCCCTGAAGCGGCGGCGGCGACAAGGGCCCTTTCCGCCCCTAGGAATTGCCGTTAGCGTGCCGGGCAAGACCGAGGAGGCGCTGCATGTTCCGCATCATCATCTTGCTGCTCATTATCGCGGGCGTGGCCGGCTATTTCACGCGGCCGGATGAACCAGTGATGCGCCAGCAAGCCGATGCGGTGCTGAACGACCCACAGAATATCAGCCAGGGTCTTGAGACTGTGGGCGCCGCGCTGGCTGGAAATCGCGTCTATAGCAACTACTACGTCGCGGCTAAATACACGGTGACGCTGGACCAGC
>JAEUMU010000079.1 GCA_016791325.1 Hyphomonadaceae bacterium | reverse complement strand
AAAAAAGTGGCGCCCCACGGCCTCCCAGAAAGGTGAAACACCCTCCGGAGAGACCACGCCGCGCAACTCAGAAACGACTTGGGCGTGAAACCGGTGAGGGGCAGCAGCCATCAACAGATAACGGCACCGCGCCAGCGCGCGCCCGACGCCCCCGCGCCGGTGCTCCGGCCGCACGAACAACGAACCGACTTCGCTGCAGCCGGTAAAATCGTTGACCCCGATAAGGACCTGTATATCGAACCGCCGGTCCGCAGCGACCGAAGATTGCGCCTCACGTATGATGCGAAAATTGAAGAATGGCGGCGTTTCGCCGATCGTGGCCTTCACACCGCAACACCCGACGACTTCGCCGCTTTCGATATGCTCGAGCGCAATCATGTAGCGCTCGGCCCCTGGGTTGGCCCCGGCGCTCAAGAAGCTATCCGCCGAAAGCGCAAGCTTTGCCTCCAGAGCGCGATCGTCCAGCATAAGGCTGGTGAACCCTGGCCCCGCGATGTCGCGCAGCTGCTTGAAATGCTGCAGATCCCCTGGGCCAGCCGCGCGCATGACGTAGGCGGGCGCGCTCATGTGCGCAGCCCCTTTGCATCGAACGCGCCCTGCGCAACGCCGGCAAGCAGCAGAAGCGACAGCTTAGCGCGCTCGGCGAAGCTTGAAATGATGGCGAACTCACCATCGCTATGCAATTCGCCGCCGCACGGCCCGAGCGTGTCGATATTGGGACATCCCGCCGCCGCGAGATTGTTGCCCTCGCACACGCCCCCGGAACTCTTGAATTGTATGTCAACGCCGAGCATCGCGGCTGCGCTCTGTGTCCAGCCCATCATGCTCAGTTGCGCGGGCGTCAACGGCTTTGGCGGCCGCGTGAAACCGCCATGGAGATGTGCGCTGATCCCGTCGCGCGCAGCGGCGGCGGCGACGATGGCCGAGACCTGCCCCTCCGCCCAGGCAGCGCTTGCCGCGTCCGGGGCGCGCACATTGAAGCGAAGCACTGCTGAATCGGGCACCACGTTGCTGGGCCCGCCGCCGTCAATTGCGCCGGTATTGAACGTAACGGCCTCCCGCGCCCCGTTGAGCTTGTCGAGCGACAGCGCCGCTTCCGCTGCGGCTATGACAGCGCTGCGGCCATCGGCGAATGCCCGCCCCACATGAGCCGCGCGGCCTTTCAGCACCAAGCTGTAATTGGCCGATCCCTTGCGTTCGCCAGCCAGGGCCCCATCGGCCATAGCTGGCTCGTAGGTCATGCCCAGCGCCGCGCGGGCGCCGAGATCTGCGAGCAAAGAGGCGGTGGCGGGAGAACCGATCTCCTCATCCGGGCTGAGCAGTATTTCGTAGCCCACGCCATTCGCGCCTGGCGTCGCCTCAATTGCCTCACGTGCCGCCAGCATGACCGTCAATCCGCCCTTCATGTCCGCCACGCCGGGCCCGCGTAGCCGCGATCCCTCGCGCCAAGGGTGCTGAAAGGCGTGAGCGGCGGGAAATACGGTGTCGTAGTGGCCAGTCAGCGCGATGCACACCGGGGCCTCAGGGCGCACGCGGACGCGAATGGCCACACCGTGCTCGATAGTTCGGGCCAGCCCATCGGCGCCAATGCGCTCTGTTGGGGCAAGCGGAAGCAGCTCAAGCACGCCCGGCAACGCAGCGAACGCCGCGCAAAGCGCGTCGCACATGCGCGCGAGCCCCTCCCGCTCAAGCGACCCAGAATTGATAGCTGACCAAGCCTCAGTGCGCTGAACGATCAGTTCAGCGGCGGCGTCGAGTCTGCTTAATGCCGGCGCCGCGGCCGAGGCCCAATCGGGCGACGCCGAACTGACGATCGGTGCTGGCGACATGCGCGGGACCATGCCGAGCGCCGCCAGGGGTGTCCAGCCCGCGCAACCATCAGGACAAGCAAAACGGGCCCGGCTTTTGGCCGGGCCCGTTAGCTCATTCAGCCGAAACTGAATTAGCGGAAGGTGATCGTCACCGCGGTGCGGCGGTTCAGCGGCTCACGCACGCCGTCAGCGGTCGCACGGGCGAGATCGGTTTCGCCGCGGGCCTGAGACGTGATCGAGCCAGCGCTGATGCCACGCGCCACGAGCGCATCGCGGACCACCGACGCGCGGCGTTCCGAGAGGCCCAGGTTGTAGGCGGTCGAGCCCGACGTGTCGGTGTGGCCGACGACGACGACGCCGCCGACGTTGCACTGACGCGCGCGAGAAACCGCCGCATCGATCGTTTCGAGCGCGGCCGGGTTGAGGTTCGAGCGATCCCACTCGAAGTACACAACGAACTCCGACGTCGGGCACGTCGCGACAGGCGGCGGCGGCGGCGGCGGCGGCGGAGGTGGCGGCGGGGGCGGCGGCGGCGGCGGGGCGGCGCCCGCGAATTGCCAACGCAGGCCGACCGTCACGGCGCTGTGCTCATAATCGACTTCGCGCGCAACCGGCGTGCCGGCGAACGAGGCTTCCGGCGCCCAAATGGTGCGGTAGCCGACGTCGAGGCTCAGCTGCTCGGTGGCGTGGAAGTTGATGCCGACCAAGCCTTGATAGGCCAGCACGGTGTCTTCGTCGCGCCAGCGGCTCGGCAGGAACGTCGCGTTCGAGGTCAAACGCGCAGCGCCAACGCCGACGCCGATATACGGCTCGACCGCACCGCCGCGGTTGAAATCATAGAAAAGGTTCAGCATCGCCGTCCAAGCATGGACGTCGCCGTCCTGCCAGAACGGGGTCGTCTCAACGCGGTTAAAGCGATGGCCAAGCTCGCCTTCCAGACGGAAGCCGTTTTGGTACGCGTAACCGAGGCCGAGATGCTGGCTCCAGTCGTTGTCGAGACCAACGCTCAGATTGCCGGACTCTTCGCTACCATCCACGGAATAGCCAAGGTCAGCCCGGCCGTACCAGCCTTCGGTCGCGTGCGCGGCGCCGGCCGCGCCGGCCATGAGCGCCGCCAGCGCAACGGTTTTGGTGATGCGCGATTTCATTGTCACCCCTCTCAAAGTGGTATCCCCTGCGCCCAGTTTAATTGCGCAAGCCTTCGCGCCAAACGCGCTCACAACTCACACTGGACGCCAGCGAGCGTGCGGGTTGCCTGCAGAGCCCCCAACGGGCCCCCCCGGACAACACCTACACCCCAACGCTGGTTCCCAACATGGGTCGTTGGGCTGAATTTTGGCGCCGCCGCCGTAAGGAGTCCATGTTTGTCCAGCCGGGGCTGCAATTTTTTCGCCGGCCGTTGATTTTAGGGCGCGCCAGCTCCGTAAAAGGGAAAAGGCCCGCCGGAGGGAATGGGGCCGCGCCCCTCCCGACGCGGCCCCGTCCCCTTCGCCCCTGGCGCGGCGTCGCGCGCGACGCGTCCCCCGCCGGAAGTTCGTCACCATAAGCTGAAGGAAGCGCCGGGCCGAACCCGCATTGGCGCCTTTCCAGGTGATTTGTGGCGAAATGTGGCTGTGGCGTCACAACTTTGTGCGCGGAACCGCCCTCTTGGGGATGAGTTTGCTTTGCAACGCAACAGGAGACGCCCCCCCCGATGCCCGACAACGACGAACTCATCCGCAACGCCGAAACCATCCGCCCGACGCACTACCGCGCCGCAGAGCCAGCCATCGACCCCTATGCCCCGCCCCCGCGCCATAAGGACCGCAGCGGCGCGCTGGTCCGAATTGTCGCAGTGGGTGCGCTGCTCGCGGCTGCGATCGCCGGCTATTCTTATGTGAGCAGCCAGCCGGTACAGCCCCTGGTGGCCGCCGAGGCCGAGCCGGCCCCACAACAATTCGCCGAATCAGATCCCGGCCTAATCCCTGCGAGCCCGAGCGATTTTGCGGAGACGCCCCCCGCGCCGGCAGCGCCTCCGGCTGCTAACGCCGCCCCTGCGCCCGCGCCGGTCGCCCCCCCGCAAGAAGTTGCGCCGCCGGCAATCGAGCCGCTTCAGCCGGCGCCGCAAGGCCAATGAGGAGAATGGTGAGCCCGCCGGGATTCGAACCCGGGACCCTCTGATTAAAAGTCAGATGCTCTACCGACTGAGCTACGGGCTCTCCGCGAGGCACGCGAGTTACGCGCACAACGCCTCACTTGCAACCCGGCCGCCGCTGTTAGTCAGCGGCGGCCAAGCTTGCCGCCACGGCCGACGCCCATCCCCGCCTCAACGCTGCGCGCCCGGCGGGAGCCAGACGGGGGCGCCAAGTTTGGTGCTCGGCTGAAGCTGTCCGCAAGCCCGCCTCAGCGCGGCCGATACCCAAAGCGGCCAGTTTGGCTGCGCCCAAGGCGGTCATTTCCTGAAATTGCGGCCGCACCACTTCGACGTCGCAAATGTCCGCAAGAAACTGCATTGCCCAGGCGTTTGCGGTCATACCGCCGTCCACAAGCAGGCGCCGGATGGCTGGGGCCCCGTCGGCCTTGAGTGCATCAAGCAAGTCCGCCGTCTGGTAGGCGACCGCTTCCAAGCCAGCGCGCACCAAATGATCAAGCCGCGAGTCTCGCGTCAGCCCGATGATTGCGCCGCGCGCGTCAGGCCGCCACTGGGGCGCGCCAAGGCCGGCGAATGCAGGCACCAGATAGACACCGCCATTGTCCGGCAACGCGGCGGCGATTGCTTCGGACTCTGCAGAGTCGCGCACAAGCTTAAGGCCGTCGCGCAACCACTGTATCGTGGCGCCGGCGGAGAATATTGATCCCTCCAGCGCGAATGCGGCCGCATCCTTAGTCTTATACCCTATTGTGGCGAGCAAGCGATTACGCGAGTGCGGCTGTGCATCGCCCATGTTCATCACAAGAAAACAGCCTGTGCCGAAAGTCGCCTTCGCCATGCCAGGTTCGAAGCAGCCGTGGCCGACCAGCGCCGCCTGCTGATCTCCCGCCATACCCGTGATCGGAATCGCGCGGCCGAATAGCGAAGGTTGCGTCTGCCCTACCCGCGCGTCGCACGCGACTGGCGAGGGCAGAAGCGCGCGCGGCACGTCGAACAAGGCGAGCAACTCATCGGACCAAGCGCCCGCGCCGATATCAAATAGCAGCGTACGCGCCGCATTTGTGAAATCGCTCACATGCGCAAGTCCGCCTGTGAGTCGCCAGGCAAGAAAAGTCTCCACCGTTCCGAACGCCAGTTCGCCGGCCTCAGCGCGGCGGCGCAAGGCGGGATCCCGATCGAGAATCCAGGCGATCTTGCTCGCTGAGAAATACGGATCGAGCAGCAGCCCCGTCAGAGCTTGCACACGCGCTTCATGACCTTCGGTCCGCAACCGATCGCACACTGCCGCGGTGCGCCGATCCTGCCAGACAATCGCTCGGTGCACTGGCTCACCAGTCTTGCGATCCCACACGATCGTGGTTTCGCGCTGGTTCGTAATGCCAATCGCGGCGATTTTCTGCGCACCGCCAATCTCCGCCATGGCTTCGCGGCAAACCTGCAAAGTCGCCGCCCAGATTTCTTCGGCGTCATGCTCGACCCAGCCCGGCTGGGGATAGTGCTGTGTCAGCTCCACTTGCGCACGCGCCACCGGCGCGAACTCTTGGTCGAACACGATGGCGCGCGTGGAGGTCGTGCCTTGATCGATGGCTAAGATGTGCGTTGGATCACTCATGGCGCACAGCAAAGGGCGGGGAGGCGCCGAGGTCAACGACGAAGGCGCGGGAACGCGGCGGACGCCTCCGTTCGGCGCCTCCCCTTTTGCGAAGGGCGCTAAGGGGCCGCGCCCTCCGCAATCTCCAACGCCGCACGGAAAGCGGCAGATGCGGCGCGAACACGTGCGATCGCGCCCTCCATCTCTTCCGCCGTGACCGGGCGGCCAGATTCGGCCATCGATTCGACTTCCGCCCGCACGTCAGTGAGCTTTCGGGCCAAGTCACTTGCGTTGGCCGCCAGCGCCCCGCTCGCCTTCAGAACAGCGCCAGCAAAAGCCAGAATCTCCCCAGCGCGGCCGCGGTGCTCTTCACGCACCAACGGAAGCAACCCGGAAAGCGCCACCAGCAACATCTGCACTTGGACGATAATCTGCTGCATCTTCATCTCCCTCAGCGGCGCGCGGCTTGGACAAGCGCCTCAAGTTCGCCGACCGGGCGCTCGGCCGCCGTAAGCGCTTCACCCAGATGGCGCGTGGCGGCGGTTAAGGCTGCGCCGGCGCGGGCGATGGCCGATTGATCGGCGTGGGCGGCAGCGTCGAAATCGCTGCGCGCGCGAACATAGGCAACGACTGCGATTTGCAGCGTCTCAGCTGCAGGCGTCGCCGCACGCTCGGCTTGGCCAAGAGCGCGCTTCAACGCCAGCGGCGACTCGGGATCGGCCACGACATCGCGCGCTTCTTCGACAATCGCGCCGTAGGCGTGCAAGAGCGCGTAGGCGCGTTGATCAACGCTACGGGCGGCTGCCACAGGGTTTTCTAAACGCGGCGCTTCAAATGCGGCGCACGCAGGTGTAGCGGCGAGCGCGAGCGCCAACGCAAAAACTCGGATCGGGTGAGGCATGGGCGGCCTTCTCAAACGATGGGGCCACGGGCGCGCGCGCGCCCGATGGCGACGCCAACGAGCCCCAGCGTGACGATCAGATCAACAGCCGCGCCTGCGAGTTCCTGGGCGGCGCCTTCAGGCAGTTCAAAGCCTAGCCGGCTCGCGGCGGCGGCTATTGCGATGGCTGCGACGCTGCGCAGCGTCAGCGAATGCGCCGCACTGCGTTCTATGGGAGATGTGCTCATGGGGCTCCTCAATCGTGAGGAGCAACCTTACGCGCGCCGCGCGCCGGTCGGATTTCTTTGCGCGCGCGCATGTTGACGGGCGCCCGACGCGCTGACGGAGTTCAAATTTCCTTGTGCAGCGCCTCGATGCAAGCGTGGATTACCGAGCGCACAATTCCCGCTTCGCGGCTTCGTATTCGCGCGAGAGCCGGGCGATCAACTCCGCCGCAGGCACAATCTCCTGCACAGCGCCCACACCTTGCCCAGCACCCCAGATCTCCTTCCAAGCCTTCGCCTTTGATCCCTCGCCACCGCCGAAGCTCATTTTGCTGGGATCGCTTTGCGGGAGATTGTCAGGATCGAGGCCGGCCTTGGTGATGGAGCCCTTGAGATAGTTGCCAAGAACGCCGGTGAAGAGGTTCGTGTAGACGATGTCATCGGCGGCGCTATCGACAATCATCTGCTTATAGTCTTGCGGCGCGTTGGCTTCGGTGGTGGCGATAAAGGCGGAGCCGATATAGGCGAGGTCCGCCCCCATCGCTTGCGCCGCCAGCACGCCCCTGCCCGTCGCGATCGCACCCGAAACGAGCAGCGGCCCATCAAAGAAACGGCGAATCTCAGAAATGAGCGCGAACGGCGAAAGGCCGCCTGCGTGCCCGCCTGCACCCGCGCACACGGCGATCAGACCATCTGCGCCCTTCTCCAGCGCCTTCTCGGCGAACTTAATATTGATGATGTCGTGCAACACGATGCCGCCATAGGAGTGAACGGCGTCATTCACCTCTGGGCGCGCGCCCAACGAGGTAATGACGATCGGGGCCTTGTGCTTGACGCATATCTCCATGTCCGCTTCCAGGCGCTCGTTGGTCCTGTGAACGATCTGGTTTACAGCGTAGGGGGCGGAGGGCGCGTCAGGGTTAGCCTCGTCATAAGCGGCGAGTTCGTCCTTGATGCGATAAAGCCAATCGTCCAGCAGCGCTTGCGGCCGCGCGTTCAGCGCCGGAAATGACCCCACAATGCCGCCCTTGCATTGAGCGACCACTAGGTCAGGGTTTGCAATGATAAATTGCGGCGCGCCGACAACGGGAAGGCGAAGCTTATCAAACAGCGGCGGCAGGGCCATGCGTCTCTCCAGTTGCCTCAGACCTACATTGCCGCCAAAACCGCGTCGATGCTGACATGGCGTCAAGCGGAGAGGAAATGTCTGACCGGCTAACTTTGGGCGAGGCCGCCGACGAAGCGCAATGGCGCGCACTCGTCGAAAAGGGGCTTAAGGGCGGCCAGTGGGCGCGGCTCGTTGGGCGCACGGCCGACGGCGTCGAAATTCAACCACTCTACCGCGAGACGGACATTCCCAGCGTCACGGATATTTCAGGCCTGCCAGGAGCGGCGCCGTTTGTGCGGGCCGCGGGCGGCTGGAGGATAACGCAAAGCTTCAACCATCCGGACCCCGATCAAACCAATCGCGAAATTCTCGCGGATCTCGCCGGCGGCGTGGCCGCGATCGAGCTCGTTACCGCCGAGGGCGGCGGCGCGCAGGTAAGAACAAGCGGCGATCTTGATCGCCTGTTGGCCGATGTGATCCTCGAGGCGGCGCCCGTCTCGCTCGATACCGGCGGCAGCGGCTTTGACGCTGCAGCAGCCCTGGAAGCCAAGTTAAAGGGCGTCGCCGCTCCAGGCGTCGCATTTAATCTCGACCCCATCGGCGCGCTCATGCGACACGGCGCGGTCGGCGCGGATGACATCGCACGCGCTGCACAATTCGCTGCCCGGGTGCGCTCCGAGTTACCCAACGCGCGGGCAATTCGCGTGGATGCACGCCCCGTGCATGAAGCTGGCGGCACGGAGGCGCAGGAAGTTGGCGTCGCCCTCGGCTGCGGCATCGCTTACCTTCGCGCGCTAACCAGCGCCGGCTTATCTGCGGCTGACGCAGCAGCGACTGTCGCCTTTGCGGTGTCCGTTGGGCCGGATGTGCTGATTGAAACTGCGAAATTGCGTGCGTTGCGCCTGTGCTGGGCGCGCGTGCTGGAGGCCAGCGGCGCACCCGCGCACGCGCGCGCAGCGCAGGTCCACGCCTTCACGTCGCGCCGCATGATGACGCGCTACGATGCTTGGACCAACATTCTGCGCGTCACCACCAGCGCCTTCGCCGCGGCGATCGGGGGGGCGCAGGCCATCACCACCGCGCCTTTCACGGACGCTTTGGGCCTGCCTACGCCGTTCGCACGCCGCGTCGCGCGAAACACGCAGCATGTGATCCTAGAAGAATGCCGCCTAGGGCACGTCGCCGATCCCGCGGGCGGGGCTTGGTTCGTCGAACGCATGACGCGCGACCTCGCCACTAAGGCGTGGGAGATCATGCAACTGATCGAGAGCAAGGGCGCCATCGTGGCAGCGCTGCAGGCCGGATTGGTGCAGGACTTAGTCGTTGGCGCGCGCACAGCGCGGCAAAGGCTTATCGCCACACGCCGCGAAACGATCACCGGCGTAACGGATTTTCCGCTGCTCGATGAGACAAAGCCGGAATTCATCCCCGCCCCACAGAGCACCGGCGCGCCGGACGCCGCTCTAAGCCCCATTCGCTGGGCTGAACCTTTTGAAACCCTGCGCGACCGCGCTGCGGCGGCCGGGGCGCCGCGCGTTTTCTTCGCCAACATTGATACCCTCGCCGCCTTCGGGCCACGCGCGCAATGGACACGCAACCTCTTCGCTGCAGGCGGCATAGGCGCTATCGGCCCGGAAGATGCTTACGCGACAATGGACAAGCTGATCGATGCGTTCCGCTCGTCGAGGGCGCGCGTCGCCGTAATCGCCAGCACGGACGCTTGCTACGCCGAACACGCGGAAAATTGCGCGCAGCGCCTGAAGGCGG
>JAEUMU010000051.1 GCA_016791325.1 Hyphomonadaceae bacterium | reverse complement strand
CAACTCGCTGACGCGATCGACATCATTGTTCGCGGCGTGAAATCGGGCCTGCCTCTCGGCCAGTGCCTGCGCATCATTGCTGCCGAGTGCCCAGAGCCGCTACGCATGGAATTCCAAGCGTTGGTCGATAGTCAGACGATGGGCGTGCCGCTCGATCAGAGCATGCAGCGCATGTATGACCGCATGCCGCTGCCGGAAGTGAATTTCTTTTCGATCGTCTTGGTGATTCAACAGAAGAC
The DNA here is from genome assembly GCA_016791325.1 of Hyphomonadaceae bacterium. Taxonomy (GTDB): domain Bacteria; phylum Pseudomonadota; class Alphaproteobacteria; order Caulobacterales; family Aquidulcibacteraceae; genus Vitreimonas. The sequence goes on along the minus strand of JAEUMU010000051.1, from coordinate 2,816 downwards.
AGGCGGTAACCTGTCGGAATCGCTGGGCAACCTCTCATCGGTTCTGCGCTCGCGCAAACTGATGACGGAGAAGGTCAAGGCGCTCTCCTCGGAAGCCAAGGCCTCGGCGATGATCATCGGCGCTCTGCCCTTCATCGTCATGGGGCTCGTCTACTTCACGCGCCCAACCTACATTTCTGTTCTATTCACAGACCCCATGGGCCACCTCGTTCTGCTCGGCGCCGGTGTCATGATGTCGATGGGCATCTTCATCATGCACAGAATGGTCAACTTCAAATTCTGAGGGAACGCGAGAAATGGATATCGTCGAAACCCTCACCGATCCGCTGACCATAGCCGGCGTGCTTGCCGCAGGCGCTTGCTTCGCCACGGTCGTCACCATCGCCGCGCCTTCTCTCGCCGAGAACAAGCTTGGCTCGCGCTTGAAAGAAGTAGCCAAGAAGCGCGAGGAACTGCGCAAGAAGAGCCGCGCTGAATTGGCGAAGAACGCCTCGCTTCAACACAAAGACGCCAACCAGTTTGCGAAGAGCCTGGTCGATCGTCTGAACCTGCAAAAAGCACTGGCCGACGACACCCTTGCCGAGAAACTGATCCGCGCGGGACTCCGGGGCCACGCCGCGCAGACCATGTTCTATTTCTATCGCGCCGCGCTGCCGATCGCGTTCGGCGTTGCGGCGCTACTCTATGTCTTGTTCCTAGGCCAACATCTCCAGCTGCACCTGAAACTAGGCGCCGTCGTCGGCGCGATCGCGGCTGGCTTTTACGCGCCGAACCTCTATCTGCAGAACCTCGCCGACAACCGCCGCTCGAAGATTATGTCGGCCTTCCCTGACAGCCTCGACATGATGCTGATCTGCGTCGAAAGCGGCATGTCGATCGAACTTGCGCTGCAACGAGTCGGGCAGGAAATCGCACCCGCCTCGGTGGAACTCGCCGAAGAATTCGCGCTGACGACGGCCGAGCTCTCTTATCTGCCGGAACGGCGCCTAGCGTACGAAAACCTGGCGCGCCGCACCAACCATCCCGGCGTCAAGGCGGTGGCGATGGCACTCACCCAGGCTGAGAAGTACGGTACGCCCGTTGGTCAGGCGTTGCGCGTCATGGCCAAGGAAAATCGCGATCTGCGCTTGGCTGAAGCCGAAAAGAAGGCGGCGTCTCTGCCGCCGAAGCTCACCGTGCCGATGATTGTGTTCTTCCTGCCGGTGTTGTTCGCCGTCATTATCGGACCGGCGCTGATCCAAGTCAGCCACATGATGGAGTAGGCGCACGCCCGAAGCGCGCCGCCAATTCCAAATTCCAGATTGATAGCTTGATATCAGCCGGCGCGGCCGAGGTCGCCCCAGCGGCGCGGATCGCTGAGCAAGCCGCGCAGATACTGCATGTTCGCCGCTGCCTGAGCCGGTGGCAGGTCAACGCGCTGCACCTGCTCGGCTTCATCGAAGCGCCCTTGCAGGGCCAGCGAAATGGCGAGGTTTTGCCGCGCCTCAACTGGCGCGTTCGCCGCGGAAACGGCTTGGCGCAAGATCGGTTCGGCTTCAGCCGGTTCGCCCGCCATAATGTGCGACACGCCGAGATTGGTGAGGATGCGCGCATCGTTGGGCTGCAACGCAAGCGCTTCCTGATACGCTTGGCGCGCTTCAGCAAAGCGCCCGAGCTGATCGAGCGCGGCGCCCAGCGCCGAACGCACGCGCCAATTCTCCACATCCATGCTGGCGACCATCGCCAGCGGACGCAGCGCCTGTTGCGGGTGGCCGGTGCTGATCTGCGAGAGCCCGTAGGTTGTGAGCAATTCCCGATCTTCGGGAAAACGTCCAAGCGCCTCGCCTGATATCTGGATGGCCCTGTCGGTGCGTCCGCCCTTGCGCAACGCCTCGGCGAAATGTTGCGCCGCCTCAAGATCGTTCGGGAACGTCTGGTACTCCCCAGCCCAGAAGGCCATCTGCGTGAGCATGTCCTCGCGGGCGATGCGCTGGCGCGCATTGCGATCTATCGGGCGCGCGCCAGCGGGAGCGCCCGCAAGCGCATCCACGCTGCTCTGGCGGCCTGCCCCCTCTCCGGTCGTTGCGCAGGCGGTCAATGCGGTGGCGGCAAGCAAAACAACAGGCAGGGCGTGACGCGACATGACGGCGAATCCTAATAAGCGCCTAATGCTCGCGCTTGATGCTCAACAAAGGGATAATGGCGCGCTAGGAACCGCCCATGCTCGACAGCGTTTTCATTACTGACACCGATCACACCGTGCCCATCCATTTGATCCGCTCCGCCGATTGGAGCGCGTGGGCCGAGCGTGCGGCGGAATCGTTGCGCCGCTTGGCGGCGGTGCACGATTTCCAGGCCCAGAACGGACGCATCCTGCTTGTGCCCGCGACTGATGGGACGATTGAGCGTGTCCTGCTCGGCGTGGGCGACAAGGCCAATTTCAGAGTGGTTGGCGCGCTGGCGCAAAATCTGCCATCGGGCGACTATCGCCTCGCCTTCACGCCACGCGAGTTCGCCGGAACCGGGATGGCGGTCGCCTGGGGCCTCGGCGCCTATGCATTCGATCGTTACAAAAAACGCACCCGCTCCAGCCCACGGCTTGCGCCGCCGGATGGCGCGGACATGGCTGAAGCCACGCGCATCATCGAAGCGACTTGGCTGGCGCGCGATCTGATCAACACCCCAACCAACGACATGGGCCCAGAAGACCTGCAAGCGGTCGTGGAGCGGGTCGCGCAGGCGCATGGCGCGGCGTTCGAAGCCATCGTCGGTGACGATTTGCTGGCGCAGAACTATCCGCTGATCCACGCGGTCGGCCGCGCCGCCGCGCAAGCGCC
>JAEUMU010000024.1 GCA_016791325.1 Hyphomonadaceae bacterium | reverse complement strand
CTCCATCGCCGCCGGCCGGCGCGTGTCGAGCGAAGCCAGCATCACACGGCGCTTGTCCTGCTTGGTGAGCCGGAGCGCGATCTTCGCCGAGGTGGTGGTTTTGCCGGAGCCTTGCAGGCCCGCCATCATAATGACGTTCGGTGGTTCGCCATGGATGCGCAGGCCTTCCGGCGGGCCGTCGCCGCCCAGCATATCCACCAGCGCGTCATGGACGATCTTGATGACCTGCTGGCCGGGCTTCACCGACTTGATGACGGCTTCGCCGACCGCTTCCACCCGCACCTTGGCGATGAAATCCTTCACCACCGGAAGGGCGACATCGGCCTCGAGCAGGGCCACGCGCACCTCGCGCAGCGCGGCGTCCACGTCGGCTTCAGACAGCGCGCCGCGGCCGGAAATCCGGTCGAACACGCCAGTCAGACGCTCTGTCAGGGCCTCAAACATCGCAACTCCATGACGCCAATAGGTTTTTGCCCCGCCGGACGATCACGTCGGGCGGGGGGCCTCGCCGGCCTCCTGGCCCATATGGGGCCGTGTGCCGGTCAAAGCGCGCAAAAAACTTTGGCGCGTGGACCGGCTTTTAGGTTCGATGCGGCGCCGCGTCAAACGGCAAGCGGCTTTGCTGCGGCGGCGAAAGGGCCTCGCGTTCGCGAAATTCCCCTAAAAACCGCGCAATAGCCTTCGATTTCCCTTGTCACAACCTTACGAAAGTGCGTCCGTTTCAGGGCCGAAACGGGGCGGTGGGGTTTTTCGGCACGGTTAAGTTGTCAAAGAGGGGAAATCTTGATGGCTAGAACGGTACACCCGCGCAAGCGCGGTTGGAGTGCAGCTGCCTCAGCAATCGCTCTTGCGCTGGGCGCTGGCCTTGGAACGGCAACGGATGCGCAAGCCCTGGTGACGCCCGATACGGTGGCGCCGGCGGATGCGGTCGATACCGAAAACAGCCGGCCCTATTGGGTGGGGCTGGGCATTCGCGGCGAGGCGGGCAACACCGGCGGCACTTGCTCCGGCCTGCTGATCAATCCGCGAACGGTGTTGTTCGCGGCGCACTGCGTCGATGGGCTCGACCCCGACGCTTATGACGGCAACGCGCCAGGCAATCGCGCGCAGGTCGGCTACACGACCGACCCTACATTCGGGCGCACGAATTTGCGCGAGTGGCTCTTCGGGCAGGACTTCGTGGTGCCCGCGGGCGACTCCCGCGTGATGGACGCTTCGTCCGTTATGGTGTGGTACGATCCGCGCTCGCGTTTTGGCCCGCTGGCCGATCCGAACGGCGGCACGTTCCTGCCCGCGGATGTGGCGATCGCGGCGTTTGACACGCCGACTGAATTGCTTGGCCGCGATGCGCGCGACGGCATCGGACTGTTGTTCTCTCCGGTGGATCGGCTCGTGCAGGTGACGATTGGCGGCTACGGCCAATCCGGCAACGGCATGACCAGCTTCCGCACCGCAGGCACGACAGAAGAGAGCTTCTTCCGCCGCCTCGGCACCAACATGCTCGGCTATCTGGGCGATGAGCGCACGATTACGGCGGGCGTTTATCCAGGCGCCGTGGCCGACATTCTTGAACCCGCGGGCCTGAATTATCAGGATCTCTATTGGGTCGATTTTGATGACCCGCTGAACAGGCCGTTTGACGCGACGATCTCCGCCAACCCAGGCACTGGCACAGTCAATCCTGGCGCGACGACGAACCTAGATTTCAACGTGTTTGCCGACGAGGCGACAGCGCAGGAATCGATCACGGCTGCAGGCGATTCCGGCTCTCCGCTGGTGACGAGCGCCTATGGGCGCGAGGTTTCGCTCGGCGTGTTGAGCCAAGGCTCGCGCTTTTTCCACGATGTGATCGGTTTCCCGAACGACAATTTCGTCTGGTTCCCGCAATTCTCAAACTTCGGCACAACGGCGGGATGGAATCCACTGTTCCTGTTCTGGGATCAGATCGTCGTCAACAACCCATACAAGTACGTGACGGCGCGCGCGGGCAATCGCGAGTGGACCGATCCGAATACGTGGGTGCAAGAGATCGATCCGCTGTACTACACGCTGAACCGGCACGGCCAACTACAGAACCGCCTGCCGACGACCGCGGCGCTTGGCTCCTCTGACGCGGCCGCCAATCTGGGCACAATCAATCCCAACCCGGCGCCGCCCGCGGCGTGCGCGTTCCTGGGCACTTGCCCCGCCACCGGCGGCGGCAGCGATCCTGCGATCGTGAACCAGGCAATGCCCGGACAAGAAATCTTCGGCGATGCCTCGGCGGTCGAAAGCGGCGGTCGCCACGGCTCCTCGCCGCCCGCGCCAACGGGGCCCTCGACGGCGCTGTGGAGCGATGGCGTGCTTATTCCAGTGGGCAGCGGCGCGCTGACTGGGCCGGGCACGACAGGCTTTGTGCCGAACAACACCAACGGCACGCCGGGCCTGCAGAACTCAACGCGCTTCTTTGAAGTAAACCTGCGCGAAGGCGGCACGCTTTCGCTGACCGGGGCCAATGTGACGATTGATCGCCTGAACATTCGCGGCGTCGGCAGCAGGCTGAACATTCGCAGCAACGCCTCGCTGACGACGACGATCACGTCCTACCTGGATGCGGGCCGGATCACCGTCGATGGCGCCTTCAATCCGTTGGCGTTCGATGTGTATCTGGGCATCGTTGAGGGCTCTGGCGTAATCAACGCGCCAGGCGGCGTGGCGAATTATGCCGGCGTGATTTCGCCCGGCGGAAACAATATCGGCACGCTGACCATCAATGGCGACTTCGCCCAGAGCGGCTGGGGCACGGTGTTGTTCCAGATCGGCAAGCACTCCGTGGACCGCCTCGTGGTCAACGGCGACGTCACCATGTCGGGCAACCTTCTGGTGGATTCCGACCGGCGTTTGCGCTTCGGCGACCGCTTCGTTGTGGTTCAGGGGCAAACCATCAGCGGCAATTTCGATCGTACGTTCGGATCGGGCACGCTGCTGTTTGGCCGCACCGTCGCGGATGCGGACTCCATCGATCTGGTTATCGATGCACGCCCGTTGCACAGCTTGTTCAGCGGCGGGTTCTGGCAATCGCTGGCGCTCGCACTCGATCGGGGCCGATTCAACGGCAATTATGAAGCGCTCTCGGGCGTGTATGATCTGATCGATAACACGCCGCTGGAGTATCTGGAGTTCACGCTGCCACGCGTGGCGCCGATGAACGCCTTCCAGACAGTGCCGCTCGCGGTTGGCTATCAGCGTGACTTTACGCTGGGGGTCGATGCGCGCACGGCGGAACTGCGCGCGGGTGTGATGGGCGTTTCGCAACGCAGCGTGCTGGCGGGCTATCGCATCGCGCAGGCCGGGCTTGACGAGCGCGACCAGGACGCGGCCGCGGGGCTTTCGGCAACACGTCGCAACCCCTTGGAGCTGGGCGAGCGCGTGGGCTTGTTCATCTCCGGCCGAGGCAATCTCTCTGCCGTTGGCGGCGAGATGTATGAGGGCGACCGGTTCAACCCGTCCTCGCTGACGGCGCTGAGCTCGGCCGATCTCACCGTCGGGGCGGACTATCGTGTGAGCGATGGCTTTGCGATCGGCGTTGCGACATCAATGTCGCGCTATATCTCGCGCGATGAGCAACGGGGCATCACGCCGCTGGAGCATTCAGGCTATGGCGCGATGGTCTATGCGTCGATGTGGGACGGGGCTTGGTTCCTCGATTCCTACGCGGGCATGTCGCGCCACGATTACGCACAACAGCGCATGCCGGGCCTGAACCTTTACAGCGCCGCCGACGCGGCGCCGGGAGCGGTGCAGACCATGTTCGGCGTGCGGGCGGGCTGGAGCTTCGAGCCGATGCAGGGCCTCACTATCGGGCCCTCGCTGGCGTTGCGCCATTCGGCGCTTCGGCTGGATTCCTATCGTGAAAGCGGCGCCGATTCCTTCGCGCTTGAGATCGAGCAGCGTTCGCTCGTCTCGACGACGGTGGAAAGCGCGGTGGAGTTCGCGTTCCAGCCGGTCAGCAACGGGCGGCTCTCGCCGTTTGCGGCCTACGGGCGCGTGGGCCTCGCCTACGAACTCGGCGACGGGCTTGACCGCGTCAGCGCGCGCTTCATCGCCGCGCCGGACATTGGCTTCGATCTCGCGCGCGATCTTGACCGGCAATGGGTGACGGCCGCCAGCGGCTTCTCCTATCGCTTCGGCGAGAATTCGAGCCTGCATCTGGAAGCGGTGTCTGACATCGGCCGCGAAAACATGTCGAACACGTCGATCCAGGCGGGCTTCAACGTTCGCTTCTAAGGCTGGGTGACGGCAGTACACTGGGGCGGGCCTTCGGGCCCGCCCCTTTTGTTTTCAGCCGCCGAAACGGCGCGCCACCTCTTCGCCGATGGCGAGCGAGGATGTGAGGCCAGGGCTTTCGATGCCGAACAGGCAGATGAGATTTTCAATCGTGTCATCAATCACGAAATCGCCTTGCGCTTCGCCGGGCCCATGCAGCTTGGGACGGATGCCGGCATAATCTGGCGCAAGCGCGCCGTCTGGCAGCGCGGGCCAAAAGCGGCGTACGGCGGCGTAGAAGCCGGCGGCGCGCAAAGGATCGACCGTGTAGTCTTCGTGATCGATCCACTGCAAATCCGGGCCGAAGCGGGCGACGCCGCCAAGATCGCGCCGATAGTGCGTGCCGAGCGCACCGGGAATAGGCGGCGGATAGATAAGGCGCGAGAACGGCGCTTTCGCTCCGCTCAACGCGAAGTAATTGCCCTTGCCCAAATGCTGCGCGGGAATGCGCCCCGGTGGAAAACCATCGATCAGCCGCGCGCAAGCTTGCGCGGCGAGGCCGGCGGCGTTGACGAGGCGGCGCGCAGTGAAGCTGGTGGCGCCGTTATCGGCGAGGCGCACGAGATAACCTTCGCGCGCGGGCGAAGCGCCCGCGAAGGGCGCGCTTAAGACCACGGCCCCGCCATGCGCTTCGATCTCGCCGCGTAGCGCCAGCATGTAGCCGGCGGCGTCAAGAATCCCGCTCACCGAGACCTCGAGCGCCGCCACGGCCTTGAGCCCCGGCTCAAGCGCCTGCGCCTCCGCGCCGGAGATGGGCCGCACGCCTTCGACGCCGTTGATGGCGGCTTGTTCGACCAAGCGCTCGACGATCGGAATTTCCGCCGCCTCTGTGGCGACGATCAGCTTGCCGCACTGAGCATGCGAGACGTTGCGGGCGGCGAGGAACGGATAGAGTAAGCGCCGCCCCTCAACGCAGAGGCGGGCTTTGAGCGATCCTGTTGGGTAATGCAGGCCAGCGTGGATGACCTCTGAATTGCGCGCGGAGACGCCCGCGCCGATGCGCGCTTCGCGCTCGATCACGACGACGGTTTGGCCGCGCCGCGCCAAGGCGTAGGCGCTCGCCAAGCCCACTGCGCCGGCGCCGATGATGGCGGCGTCAAAATCGCTCATGCAAGGCCCGAATCCTAATCGATATTAAGCATTGCAGGGCCGCTTGCCCAAATCGGTTAATCCAAACGCAACTCGCCGGGCCGTAAATTGCGGCAGGGCGAGTAGGCGCGTGATCAATTTCCACGACTCATCGATGTATGCGGCTGCGCGGGGCTGGGTGAACAGCCTGCGCTGGCGCTTTTTCGCAGCGCTGGTGTTCATGGCGGGTGCGATTTTCGTGCTCGACGGGCCGCAGATCGGCGTCGGCTGGTTTCTGGCGATGTGCTTGGCGATGGGCTTCGACGCCATGCTGGGCAATTCTTATCTGGAATCGCGCGGCAACGAGCAGCGGCGCACGTCAGGCGTCTTGTTCGTGTGGGGCGCGGTTTTCAGCCTGATCATCTTCGCGGCTATGCCGATGGTGCTGGCGGCGAATGGCGGGGGGCCTGGCCGGGTGCTGGGCGTGCTGATGGCGGCGTCTTCGCTGGTGAGCGTGATGTTGTTCGCGTTCCAGGCGCCGCGTTTCATGTTTCTGGCCGCTGTGCCGCCGACGGTGGCGCTGCTGGTGTTGCCGTTCATTCCATTTCACGAAGCCGCTTCCACGCAGCTTGAAGGCGCGCTCGGCGTGGCCTGCGGTGTCGCCGGGTTCTTGGCCTACATTGGCCGTGCGGCGCTAAATAACAGCGCCATGGTGGCGGGCTGGAAGGCGGCCAACAAGGTGGCCAAAGAGCGCCAACTGGAAGCGGAAACCAAGCGCGCGGAAGCGGAAGAAGCCAACCGCGCCAAATCGGAGTTTCTGGCGGTGATGACGCATGAATTGCGCACGCCGCTCAACGCGGTGATCGGCTATGCTGAAATCATCGATGAGGATTTGCGTGCAGAGGGGCGCGATGAATTAGCCGCCGACGCCACGCGGATTACATCTTCGGCGCGGCATTTGCTCAGCCTGATTGATCAGATTCTCAATATGTCGAGCGTGGACGCCGGCCAGCAGGGACTGTCACTGCGCGATTTCGATGTACGCAAATTGCTTGAGGAGGGCGTTGGCCTTGTCGAACAGGACGCGCGCGCAGCGGGCAATCGCATCGGCGTACGCGTGGCGGCGGATGCGGAGTTCGCGCACAATGATGCCGGCAAACTTGCGGTTTGCATGAGCGCGCTGTTGTCCAACGCGGTGAAGTTCACAAGCCAAGGGCTCATCGCCGTGACGGCGGAGCGTGATTTCAGCGGCGGCCAGGAATGGCTGACCATTGCTGTGTCGGATACCGGCGTCGGGATCGCGGAAGCTGATCTGGCGCGCATCTTTACCCCCTTCTCTCAAATCGACAGTTCGACAACGCGCGCCAAAGGCGGGTTGGGGCTTGGCCTTTCGGTGGCGCGGCGCATGGCGCAAACGATTGGCGGCGATGTCACCGCAACCAGTCAATTGGGCGGGGGCTCAACCTTTACCGTGCGGGTGCCGATGCGGCTCGGCGTGGCGGCGGCGGCGCGCACCGCTGAGGCCGCCTAAGCAGTTCCGCGCCCCTCCCCCGAGGGGGAGGGCGTGGCGCATCCGCGGGGGGAGGGATCGGATACGCGCGCGGGGCACCATTCAAAACGCCGCTGCGGCGCTCGCGTTCCGGGTGTCCTCTCGATATTTGGCCCCGCAGTGTATAAATTACCTCTATGGACGACCGCATTCCGGCGTCGGCGATGCCGACGCTTCGCCAGCTTCAGTTTCTGATCGCGTTGCGCAACCAGGGTAGCTTTGTGGGGGCCGCTGAAG